>JAGHTY010000179.1 GCA_018065125.1 Candidatus Minthousia equi | reverse complement strand
GTACTGCTATCGCCCTGAAGGAAAAGGCTAAGAATGCTGTTGAGGCAGCTAACTATATTGGTGAAGGTTTGCAGGCATTCTGTATCCCTGGTTCTGTTGCTGACGACCGTAAGGTAGGTATCGGCCACGGTGAATTGGCTGCTCGTTTGCTGGAGCCAGAAACTAAGTGTTTCGCTTTCTTGGCAGGTCACGAGTCATTCGCTGCTGCTGAAGGTGCTATCAAGATTGCTCAGATGGCTAACAAGTCAAGACCAGCAGATAAGCCATTGCGTTGTATCCTGAATGGTCTTGGTAAGGATGCTGCCATGATCATCTCTCGTATCAATGGTTTCACCTATGTTCAGACTCAGTTCGACTACTTCACCGGTGAGTTGAAGGAAGTTCAGCGTATCGCTTACTCAAACGGTCCTCGTGCTGCAGTAAACTGCTACGGTGCCGACGATGTTCGCGAAGGTGTTGCTATCATGTGGAAGGAAGATGTAGATGTATCAATCACTGGTAACTCTACCAACCCTACCCGTTTCCAGCACCCAACTGCAGGTACTTATAAGAAGTAGCGTACCCGCGCTGGTAAGCCATATTTCTCTGTAGCTTCAGGTGGTGGTACTGGTCGTACCTTGCACCCAGACAACATGGCTGCAGGTCCTGCATCTTACGGTATGACCGATACATTGGGTCGTATGCACAGTGATGCTCAGTTTGCTGGTTCTTCATCAGTTCCTGCACACGTTGAGATGATGGGCTTCCTGGGTATTGGTAACAACCCAATGGTAGGCTGCTCTGTAGCATGTGCCGTAAACGTTGACTTGGCTTTGAATAAGTAAAGACAACATATTTTTTAAAGTTAACTAATAAGATAAACTCCCTTGGTCGAAAGACCTTGGGAGCTTTATTTTTTATGACAGTTGCAAAACAGCAACAACACCTATTTATATAATACCTGAACTGAATTTGAAAGGTTTGAGAATTTCCATGAAAGACCACATAGATCAAGGGTGGATGAAAAAAGCATGCTGTTACTTAAGTGTTTTATCTTCTTTTCTCAATAAAGTATTGGTAGGCAGCCTTTACGTTCTCCTTAACTGCACGACTTGAATAGGTTGCACCCGATACACAATCTACCTGATCGTGATCATCAAAGTTAAGACCTGCATATTTTGGAATCATATTCTGAATAACACTCTTGAAATAACCAGGTGTTTCGCGGTTTTCAAGAGGTTCAACCTTAACAATCTGTGCAGTGTTTGTTTTCTTGTCGTACTTAACGAATACGCAAAGAGGTGTAGTCCCGTTATATCCTTTAGCATCACATATTGACTCTGTGAGAATAACGTAATTGTTCATGAAACTAAACATTACCGCAGGCTTGTGAGGTGCTTGTGCAAATGATATAAGACACATCATGCACATCAGTATTGTAAATACAGTTTTTCTCATAAGATATGAATGGTTTTTATTGATTTGAAAACAAAGATACAAATTAATAATGAATATGTGAGCAATTTTATTTAATTTTGTCTTTGTTAAGGTTATATGATTTACAATAATGAAGTTTAAGTATATTTTAAGTACAGTTATACTAATAGCTGTAGCAGCACAAGCACAAACACAGTACGTTAACCCAATGATTGGAACAGATGGCATGGGACATACCTTTCCTGGTGCCTGCGTACCATTCGGAATAGTACAGCTAAGTCCCGACACAGATACCATTCCACATAACATCAACGGAAAGTACCAGCCACGTGCCTACGACTACTGCGCAGGATATCAGTATGCTGATAAAACCATCGTAGGTTTCAGTCATACGCATTTTAGCGGAACTGGACACTCTGACCTTGGCGACATACTGATTATGCCTACCACAGGACAGTTGCAGCTGAATCCTGGTATCAGTGACCATCCCGAGGCAGGTTATCGCTCTCGCTTCGACCATGCTACAGAGAAGGCACGCCCTGGCTACTACGAGGTTATATTGAGCGATTACAACGTAAAGGCACAGCTAACTGCCACACAACGTGTGGGTGTGCACAGATATACTTTCCCCAAAGATACAACCCCACGTTTCATTCTCGACCTGCAGCACGGCATCTATAACTACGATGGTAAAACACTATGGACCACCCTACGCGTTGAAAACGACACGCTGCTTACTGGTAGTAGGCTAACAAACGGATGGGCACGTACCAACCAACTGTATTTTGCTATCTCGCTCTCACACAAGATAAAGAACTATGGTTACCGCGACATGCAGACACCACTTTACAATGGATTCTGGCGAAAGTTTCCTGTAAACAGCAACTTCCCTGAAATGGCTGGTAGAAAGGTTGTATCTTTCTTTGAATTTGATGCTGCCGATGGCGAAGAGCTGGAAATAAAGGTTGCACTCTCTGCTACCAGTACCGAGGGAGCCATCAAGAACCTGCAGGCAGAAACCTTGGGTAAGAGTTTTGAACAGATTGCACTACAGGCGGATGACTTATGGAATAAGGAACTAGCTAGCATTGAGGTGCAGGGAACTGAGGATGAGAAAACCATGTTCTATACATCATATTACCACACACTTATCAACCCAAGTGTATATATGGACGTAGATGGCAAATATCGCGGATTAGATCAGAACATTCATCAGGCAGAGGGTTTTACAAACTATACCATCTTCTCGCTCTGGGACACTTATCGTGCAGAGCATCCATTCCTAATGCTGATGAAGCCACAGGCAGCACGCGACATGGTGATGAGCATGATTCGCCATCAGCAACAAAGCGTACATGGATTACTGCCTATCTGGAGCCACATGGCAAACGACAACTGGTGCATGAGTGGCTACCATGCTACTGCCGTACTGGCAGATGCCATAGCAAAGGGCGCAGATATACCCATGAGCGAAGCGCTTCAAGCCATGGTAAAGACAAGTAACGTGTCATACCTGGATGGTTTGGGAGAATATATCAAGTTGGGGTATGTGCCCCTTGACATTAGTGGAACTGCCGCATCAACAACATTAGAATATGCCTTTGACGACTGGAGCATTTACAACACAGCCTTGCTGGCAGGCGACAACCAAACGGCAGATACTTACCGAAAGCGTGCATTGAACTACCGCAACGTGTATGACACCTCTATCGGTTTTGCTCGCCCTAAATACCGCAATGGCAACTTCAAGGAAAAGTTCGACGTGAAGCAAACATTTGGCGAAGGTTTCATTGAGGGAAATTCATGGAACTTCTCTTTTCATGTTCCTCATGATGTGGCAGGTGTGATGCAACTAATGGGTGGCGAGAAGAGTTTTAGAAGCAAGTTGGATGAAATGTTCTACCAAGATCTGGATGAGAAATACTATGCAGAGAATGAGGACATCACTGCCGACTGCCTAATTGGCGGATATGTACATGGAAATGAACCTAGTCATCACATACCTTATTTATATAACTGGACAACACAGCCATGGAAAACACAGTACTGGACACGCGAAATCATGAACCGCATGTACCGAAATGATATTCGTGGTTTGGGAGGCAATGACGACTGCGGACAAATGTCGGCATGGTACATCTTCACAGCAATGGGCTTCTACCCTGTGTGTCCTGGTAGCACACAATACGTTTTAGGAGCACCTTATCTGCCCTACTTCAAACTGCATCTGCCCAATGGCAAGCACTTTGAAATCAAGGCACCTCTAGTAAGCGATACCAACCGCTATGTTAAATCCGTAAAACTTAATGGTGTTACAGTAAATAGCCTGTATCTCACACACGATCAATTGATGAATGGTGGAACACTTGAGTTCCAGATGAGCAGCAAGCCAAATAAGGCACGTGGTTTAAAGACTGCTGATAAACCATATTCAATGAGTAATTGAGACGTAAAGACTATGTCTATCTAATCTCTATCAGTTCTTCGCGTTCTATTACATTGCCACAGTTAGGGCATTTGTATTCACGTATAACCTTTTGATAACTGGTAGTTCTGTTGGTTTTCTCGTCTTTAAAATCAACAAAGCCTTTTTCATAAGTATGAAGCAACTTGAAATCGGATTCCTTAACCTTATGACACTTACTGCACATGGCAGGTTTTATTTTGTAGGAAATAAACCACAAAATAATACCTAAAGCCAAAACCAAGGCATACATAAACCATGCATCTTTCAGTTTCTGCATGTTCACCAATGCACCAACAATTGAAACAATTATGAAGAATACAGAAAAAGAACGAACAATGATAACAGAATACTTTCTCATATAATACACTTTAAAATTTAATGCAAAAGTAGTAAATTTCATAATAATAAATCAAATCATCCA
>JAGHTY010000089.1 GCA_018065125.1 Candidatus Minthousia equi | reverse complement strand
TGCCTTATCACTATGGATATGAACAAGATAGGGCAAATGAGCTGCAATCCTGCAATTGGAGGAATAGCTAAAGGACAGATTGTGAGAGAAATAGATGCCCTGGGCGGTTACATGGGTATTGTTACCGACCGCACCGCCATCCAGTTCAGAATGCTGAATCAAAGCAAGGGCCCTGCCATGTGGAGTCCTCGCGCACAGTGTGACAGAGGCAAGTACATCTGGACTTGGCGCGAGATACTTGACAACACCCCCAACTTGTATATCTGGCAAGACGTAGCCACAGAGTTGCTGGTGGAGAATGGTCGCACAATCGGTGTAAAAACACAGTTAGAAGCAGAACTAATGGCAGGTGCCGTAGTAATCACAGCCGGAACATTCCTGAACGGATTGATGCACTTTGGTCGCACCCAGATTCCAGGAGGACGCGTGGCAGAACCCGCCAGTCTTCAATTAACTGAGAGCATCACCCGCTACGGCATAGAATGTGGACGCATGAAAACAGGAACTCCGGTGCGCATAGACAAGCGCAGTGTTCACTTCGAGGAGATGGAGGAGCAACCTGGCGAAACCACATTCCACAAATTCTCGTTCATCGGCGAAGAACGACAACTTAAGCAATTGCCTTGCTGGACTTGCAACACCAATGCGCAAGTGCATCAGATTCTACGTGACAACCTTAAAGACTCTCCTCTTTATAACGGACAGATTAAGAGCATTGGCCCACGCTATTGTCCTAGTATAGAAACCAAGATCAACACCTTTGCCGACAAGGACGCGCACCCTTTGTTCCTAGAACCCGAAGGAGAAAATACCAATGAAATGTATCTGAATGGTTTCTCAAGTTCATTACCTATCGATGTACAAGTAGAAGCGCTAAAGCAGATTCCTGCATTTAGGGACATGGAGATTTATCGCCCCGGCTATGCCATAGAATACGATTTCTTTGACCCTACTCAACTGAAACATTCTCTAGAATCAAAACTGGTAGAAGGATTATACTTTGCTGGACAGGTAAATGGAACCACTGGTTATGAAGAAGCCGCCGGACAAGGATTGATGGCAGGTTTAAATGCTGCTCTGAAATGTGGCGGAAAACAACCATTAGTTCTGGGAAGAGACGAGGCATACATTGGCGTGCTAATTGACGACTTAGTGACTAAAGGCGTGGACGAACCTTATCGCATGTTCACCAGCCGTGCAGAATATCGTATCCTTTTGAGACAGGATGATGCCGACATGCGATTAACAGAGAAATCCTACAATTTAGGACTGGCAGACTACTACCGCTATACACAGATGAGCAAAAAACGCGAGCAGATTAACACAATTATTGACTTCTGCCGACAATTTCAAATCAAGGCAGATATCATTAACCCTTCGCTAGAAAAACTTGGTACCACTGTCCTAACCCACGGTTGCAAGTTATACGATTTGCTAAGTCGTCCTCAGTTAAACATTACCACATTAGCACCTCACATCCATGCATTCCAGCAGATGCTTGACAAGATAACCGACCGTAAAGAAGAAACCATAGAAGCTGCCGAGATTGCAATTAAATACAACGGGTATATTGAGCGCGAAAAGCAGATTGCCGAAAAAATGCAGCGTCTAGAAAATATCCGCATTCAAGGTCGCTTTGACTACGAAAATCTACAATCGCTCAGCACTGAAGCACGCCAGAAACTTACTCGCATCAACCCCGAAACATTGGCACAAGCCAGCAGAATCCCAGGCGTTTCACCAAGTGATGTGAATGTATTACTAGTGCTGATGGGGCGGTGATGTTCCACGTGGAACACAACAAGGTTACAGCATTAAATCTTTGAGAATAATTGCAACCTCACTTCATTTAGACTAATAAAACAAAACATATGAATACAGAAATATTATTAAAAAACTTAAGGGTAATACCAAACTTCCCTATTCCTGGAATACAATTTCAGGATGTGTCAACACTATTCAGTAATGCAGAGTGCCTTCAAGTGATGCGAGACGAAGCGATGCAAATGTACAAAGACAAAGGAATTACCAAAGTAGTAGGTTTGGAAAGCAGAGGATTTATGCTAGGAAGTATAATGGCATCAGATCTAAATGCAGGCTTTGTGATGGCCAGAAAACCAGGGAAATTACCAGGAAAAACAGTCTCTATAGAATACACAAAGGAATATGGAACAGATAAGATTTGCATGGTTGAAGATGCAATAAAAGAGGACGACGTAGTATTAATACACGACGATTTATTAGCAACAGGTGGCACGATTAAAGCCGCTATAGATTTAGTAAAACTGTTCAAGCCAAAAAAGATCTACGTTAACTTCATTATTGAATTAACCATTGAAGGATTGCACGGAAGAGACAAATTGCAAGGCGAGGAAATTACAACATTAATGCGCATTTGAAACAGGAAATCCTTGAAAAATTAAAGGGTATCGTTCACAATCTGCCCGAGAGCCCTGGATGTTATCAGTATTTGAATAATGCTGGTACAATCATTTATGTAGGTAAAGCAAAAAACCTGAAAAGAAGAGTAAGCAGTTACTTTAACAAAGACCAGAAAAGTCTTAAGACAAAAGTACTTGTAAGCAAGATTTATGATATAAAATATGTGGTAGTTTCCACTGAAAGAGATGCGCTTTTGCTAGAAAACAACCTGATCAAGAAATACAAACCCCATTACAATGTACTACTGAAAGACGACAAAACCTACCCTTCAGTATGTATTACAAAAGAACATTTTCCAAGAGTATTCAAAACAAGGCAGATTGACAAACGAGGAGGAAATTACTACGGACCATTTACGAACGTGTATGCCTTGAACACAATGTTAGAACTATTCAAAAAGCTCTACCCCATCCGAACTTGCAATTTTACCATAACACCTGAATCTATCGAAAGCAGCAAGCACAAAGTGTGCCTAGAGTATCATATCAAGAATTGCCTAGCACCTTGTGTGGGAAAATTGTCACACGAACAATACATGCAATATATCGAGGAAATCCGGGAAATCCTGAAAGGAAACGTGGGTGAAATCAGCAAAAAACTAAAAGGAGAAATGTTACAGTTGGCATCGGAATTAAGGTTTGAAGAGGCACAACTGGTAAAAATGAAATACGAAGCACTCGAGACCTTTCGAAACAAAAGCGAGGTGGTGAGTCAAGTGATGCACAACATCGATGTATTTTCGATTGAAGACGACAAAGAATCAGCTTTTATCAATTACCTGCATATTACCAATGGTTGCATTAATCAAGCGTTTACTTTTGAATACAAACGTAAAATGGGTGAATCCAACGAGGAATTATTGGTTCTAGGGATTGTAGAAATGCGCGAAAGATACCATAGTCAATCGAAAGAAATTATAGTTCCCTTCCCTATTGACTTGCCACTAGATGTTACGATAACCATTCCGCAGCGTGGTGACAAGAAAACTCTGCTGGACCTGAGTCTAAATAATGTACGCCAGTACAAGTTTGACAAAGTAAAACGTATGGAAAAACTTAATCCTGAGCAAAAGACAGTTCGTTTAATGACCGAAATAAAAGAGGCGATGAACCTGCCAAAACTCCCCATACGAATAGAGTGTTTTGACAATTCTAATATCTCTGGCACTGATGCTGTTGCAGCATGCGTGGTATTTGAAAAATGCAAACCTAACAAGCAACAATATCGCAAATATAACATCAAAACAGTGGTAGGTCCCGATGATTACGCCAGCATGCAGGAAGTAGTTCGACGACGCTATACACGTATCATCAACGAGGCTGGTACCCTACCCGATCTGATTATTACCGATGGTGGTAAAGGACAGATGGAAGTTGTGCGTAAAGTAGTAGAGGACGAACTGCACCTACACATTCCTATTGCAGGTTTAGCGAAAGATAATCATCACAGAACCAACGAATTACTATACGGATTCCCACCTATTGTAATAGGTATGAAAACAGATTCTCCCATATTTAAGTTACTTACGCGCATACAAGACGAGGTACACCGCTTTGCCATTACCTTCCACCGTGATAAGCGTAGCAAAACTGCACTTCACAGTGAACTAGATGAAATTAAAGGTATAGGTGAAAAGACCAAAAGTACTTTATTAAAGCACTTTAAGAGCGTAGCAAGAATGAAGAAAGCAACCCAAGATGATATTGCCAAAGTAATTGGTGAGGCAAAGGCCAAACTACTTATTGAGGCATTTAACAAATAAAAAAATAAGAGCACTGATTCAAAGAGTTAGTCACGCATCTGTAACCATTGATGGTGCGATAAAATCAAGCATTCAAGAAGGATTGTTAGTATTGGTAGGCATTGAAGAACCAGATACAATGGAAGATGTAGAGTGGTTAGTAAAAAAAACTGTAAACATGCGTATTTTCGACGATGAAAACGGAATAATGAACCGCTCTCTATTAGATATAGATGGAGAAGCACTAGTAGTAAGTCAATTTACTCTAATGGCATCTACCAAAAAAGGAAATCGTCCCAGTTACATTCGAGCAGCAAAGCATGACACCTCAATTCCACTATACAACGCATTTTGTAAGGAAATGGAAAGAGTAATGCAAAAACTGGTAAAAACAGGAGAATTTGGTGCAGACATGAAGGTTGAATTAGTAAACAACGGACCTGTTACAATTTGGATGGACAGTAGAAACAAAGAATAAATATGGATGAGATTACACTTAATCAAGCCCAAAAGCAAGTAGATAATTGGATTAAAACTTATGGTGTACGTTACTTTAGTGAACTAACCAATATGACTATACTTACCGAGGAAGTAGGTGAACTGGCCAGGGTTATGGCGCGCAAATATGGAGATCAAAGTTTTAAACCTGGTGAAAAGGATAATCTTGGCGATGAAATGGCGGATATTCTGTGGGTGTTGATATGTTTAGCCAACCAAACTGGTGTAAACCTAACTGAAGAATTCCGCAAAAACCTCGAAAAGAAAACGGAAAGAGACAGAACTCGACACTTGGAGAATGAGAAGTTAAAAACTAAATGTTAAGAGTTAGAGTTAGAAATACACAGAAACTGCCCGTAGTTTATTGTCAATTATAATAAATAAGATATGGAAATTAGTAAGTACGATCAAGCATTGGGAAAATACAATACTGATCTAAATGATGCTGAAATTAAAGCGATTGTAGAGAAAATTGTAACAGAAAAAGTAGAAAAGAATAATACTGCTGAGGTAAAGAAATTCTTGTTTGGCAGCATAGAACTAACTACTTTAAAATGTACCGATTGCGACAGTAGCGTAATGGAATTTACAGAAAAAGTAAACGAATTCGACGACAAGTTCCCTCATCTTCCACACGTTGCAACTATCTGCGTTTATCCAAACTTTGCAGGTGTAGTAAGTGAGACACTAGATGTTGAAGGAGTCGAAATTGCCTGTGTATCAGGAGCTTTTCCTTCTGCACAAACCTTTCAGGAGATAAAGATTGCAGAGACAGCACTGGCTGTCAAAGATGGTGCAACAGAAATAGATATGGTAATGCCTGTAGGTAAATTCCTAACGGGTGATTACGAAGGTGTGGTAGATGAGATTGAAGAGATGAAAGCCATCTGTGGTGAAAGGAAATTGAAAGTAATCCTTGAAACTGGCTGTCTGAAAACTGCCAGCAACATAAAGAAAGCTGCTATTCTGGCCATGTACGCGGGAGCCGACTATATCAAAACAAGCACAGGTAAAGAAAAGGTTGCTGCTACTCCCGAAGCTGCCTATGTTATGTGCCAGGCCATTAAGGAATATTTCGATGAAACCGGCAGAATTGTTGGTTTTAAACCTGCAGGAGGTCTAAATACATCACTGGATGCCATAACCTACTACACCATTGTAAAGGATGTTTTAGGAGACAAGTGGCTAACGAACGACTTGCTACGCCTGGGTACCAGTAGATTAGCAAATGTTTTGCTGAGTGAAATAGAAGGTGAAGAGATAAAGTTCTTCTAAACAAGGGATTTATTTGGTGCGCTGCACCACAAAGTCAAGATATGCAAGCAGTGCCTGACGGACCACGTTAGGCGCTGTTTTTGGTATATAATCCTCTGCTTCTTGGCACATCCTCTGCATGGTTTCTTCTGCATACTCAATGCCACCATGTGTCTTTACATATTCAGAGAACATTTCTATCTGCTCGGGCGAAGCGTCCAAGGTACGTATGTCATGAGCAATTTCTATGATTTCATCGTCATTACAGTGGTTAACTACATACAATGCAGGAAGGGTTAATTTACCTTCTTTTAAGTCATTACCAGTAGGTTTGCCTACATCAGAGGTAAAGTAGTCGAACACATCATCACGAATCTGAAATACCACACCTATTATCTCAGTAAAACGACGCATGGCCTGCACATCTGTTTCTGTAGCATTCATTGATAAGGCACCCAATTCACCACAAGCAGCAAACAAAGAAGCAGTCTTCTGTCCTATCATCTCAAAATAAGACTCTTCGGAGAAAGAAGATGTCTGTATATTGTTCATTTGCAGCAACTCACCTGCAGCCAACTGTTGTGCAACATCAGACATTACACCTACACTACGCGTATCAATATACGAGATATATTTTAAACTTGTAGAAAGCAGATAATCTCCAATCAATACTGCTGCTGTATTGTTGAAAAGAGCTTTAATAGAAGGTTGACCACGACGTGTGTCGCTTTCATCAATTACATCATCATGCACCAATGATGCATTGTGCAACATCTCCAAAGAAATGGCAGAATTGTAAGTTTTATCGTTAGGTGTACCGAAAACTTTGGCCGAAAGAAGAGTAAGTATGGGGCGCATCAACTTTCCTGCAGCTTTCTGAATGTGCTGCAATGCAGCATTCAGCAGTGGATTACCACTATCAAGTGCAGCACTGAACTTCTCTTGAAACAGGGCATATTCAGATTCAATGGGTGATTTTATCAGTGAAAGCTTATCCATAAACCTTAAAATTCGATACAAAATTAATATAAAAAGCCGAAACTCGATATTTTTTTGTACTTTTACAAAGGATATTTAATATTATATATGGAAAAGCTATTCCTTTTAGATGCATACGCACTGATTTACCGTGCCTACTACGCTTTGATTAGAGCTCCTAGAATCAACTCAAAGGGCATGAACACATCTGCCATACTAGGTTTTGTAAATACTCTTGAAGATATCCTGAAGAGCCAATCGCCAACACATATTGGCATTGCCTTCGATCCTTCTGGTCCTACATTTCGCCACGAGGCATTCCCTGCATACAAGGCACAGCGTGAAGCTACCCCTGAAGATATCAAAAAATCGGTACCAATTATCAAGGATATTATCCGTGCCTACCGTATTCCTATTCTTGAGGTTGCAGGCTATGAAGCTGATGACGTAATAGGAACAATCTCGATGAAAGCAGCGGAAAATGGCATTGACACCTATATGATGACCCCCGACAAAGATTATGCACAACTTGTACGCGAACACGTTACTATGGTGCGCCCTAAGCACGGAGGTGATAAGGATTTTGAAAAATTAGATGTGGAAGGCGTAAAGGCAAAGTATGGCTTTACCACCCCCGAACAAATGATCGACTATCTGGCACTGATGGGTGATAGCAGCGATAATTATCCAGGTTGCCCTGGCGTAGGTGAAAAGGGTGCACTGAAACTGATCCTTGAATTTGGCAGTATAGAAAATCTGTTGGCAAGAAGCAGTGAACTGAAAGGCGCCTTGAAAAAGAAGGTAGAGGAAAATGTGGAAAGTATTAAGATGTCGAAGTACCTTGCTACAATTCGCACTGATGTTCCTGTGGAATTTGACTTGGAAGCATTGAAGTTGGAAGAACCCAATCAAGAAGAACTCACAAAGATTTTCGAAGAACTGGAGTTCCGTACACTTTTGAACCGTGTGTTGAAAAAAGAAACGCCGGCACCTAAAAAAGTGACAAAAGAACCCGATTTGTTCTCTTTATTTGAAGACGACGGGACAGAAGTCGAAAAATATACGAATCTCAGCGACCTAAAATCGAGCAACAAAAAATACGAACTAATTGATACCGAAGCAAAAAGAAAGAATCTTTGTGATTATTTATTGACACACAAGATTCTTAGTTTAGACACAGAAACCACCAGTACAGATGCAATAGGAGCAGAATTGGTAGGTTTGAGCTTTGCTGTGAAGGAAAATGAAGCTTTCTATGTACCAATACCGGGAAATCAACAGGAAGCGCAAAAAATTGTTAACGAGTTCAAGCATATATACGAAGACACTTCGATTTTGAAAGTAGGTCAAAACATCAAGTACGATATCAACGTATTAGCCAATTACAACATTGACGTAAAAGGAAATATGTTTGATACCATGGTAGCACATTATGTTCTGCAGCCAGAGTTGAAACACAACATGGATTATCTGGCAGAAGTTTACCTTAACTATAAAACTGTTCACATTGATGAACTGATAGGCCAAAAGGGCAAGAACCAGAAAAACATGCGCGACCTCTTCCCTACTGACGTTTATGAATATGCATGCGAGGATGCAGATGTTACCTTGCAACTGAAAAATGTGCTAGAACAAAAATTAAAAGAAGAAAAGGTAGAGGATTTGTTCTATAAGATAGAGATGCCACTGGTGCCAGTACTAGCTTACATGGAAAGAAACGGTGCACGTATCAACACCACCTCATTGGCAGAAACCAGTCGGTTGTTTACCGAACGAATGAATCGTATTGAAGCCGAAGTACATCAAATGGCAGGACACTCGTTCAACATCGCCTCACCAAAACAAGTAGGTGAAGTCCTTTTTGATGAAATGCGTATTGTAGAAAAGCCAAAGAAAACCAAAACAGGACAATATGTTACTTCGGAAGAAGTAATGCAAAACCTGAAAGGAAAGCATCCTATTGTAGATAAAATTCTAGAGCATCGTGGACTAAAAAAACTATTAGGCACCTATGTCGATGCCCTACCAGAACTGATCAATCCTAAGACTGGAAAAATACATACTTCATACAATCAAACCATTACTGCAACCGGAAGATTAAGTTCTAGTAGTCCTAACTTACAGAATATTCCCATTCGTGATGACGATGGAAAGGAGATTAGAAAAGCGTTTATCCCTGATGATGGATGTCTATTCTTCTCGGCCGACTATTCACAGATTGAGTTGCGTATCATGGCTCACTTAAGTGAGGACAAAAATATGATTGATGCCTTTAACTCGGGTTATGACATTCATGCTGCAACAGCTGCAAAAGTATACAAGAAGCAGATTGAGGAAGTATCCCGTGAAGAACGTAGCAAGGCAAAAACTGCCAACTTTGGAATTATCTATGGTATTTCTGTTTTCGGCCTGGCAGAGCGCATGAATGTGCCCCGTTCTGAGGCAAAAGAACTGATAGACGGGTATTTTGAAACCTACGAAAACGTGAAGGCATACATGGAGAAAAGCAAGGAACTAGCACGTGAAAAAGGATACATTGAAACCATCTTTAACCGCAAGCGTTATCTGCCAGACATCAACAGTAGAAATGCCGTTGTACGCGGTTACGCAGAGCGAAATGCCATCAATGCTCCTATTCAAGGTAGCGCTGCAGATATTATCAAAGTGGCAATGATAAATATCTACCGCAAATTCATGGAGTTAAACCTAAAGAGCAAAATGATTTTGCAGGTACATGACGAATTGAATTTCAACGTAGTACCTGAAGAAAAAGATATTGTTGAAAAACTAGTTATAGAAGAAATGCAGAATGCCTACCCAATGCGCGTTCCATTGATTGCCGACTGCGGTTGGGGTGAAAATTGGCTAGAGGCACACTAAATCTTTACCACTGCCATTGACAGAATGCTAATACGGATGCCGGGCACCTTGCAAAGGGGCTCGGCAGCTGCTTTTAAGGTAGCACCAGTGGTACAAACATCATCTACCAGAAGTACATGTTTGTTACGCAGCTGATCTATTGAAAACGAAGGGTGAAGCGTGAAGGCAGAAAATACATTCTCTGCACGTTCCTGCCTGTTTTTCCGCGTTTGAGTATCAGTAGATACTACCCTACTCAGCACTTTATCCAACACAGGAATACCTGTAGCTTTTGAAATACCCCTTGCCAGATAATCAGACTGGTTATAACCTCTTTTTCTTTTACGAATTTTATTAATAGGAACAGCTATTACATAATCAATATCTTTAAAGAAAGATAATTGCTCAACAGACATTGTTTCAGCGATATACTCTCCTACTTCTGGATGATTGTAATACTTAATATGATAAAGAATCTGACTAACCCTACCCTCTTTTTCGTAGAAGAAAAAGGCATTTGCGCGCTCAATAGGAATAAGTCCCCAAAAGAGCTGTTCCATAGGGTTTGACAGTTGGCTATGGTAATGAGTAAGTGGAAGATTAAGGAGACACTGCACACATAGGTGCTTCTCCCCTATCTGAAGACGCTTTCCGCAAATCCAGCAATAACGTGGAAATAGAAAGTTAAGCACATTCTTCATATTTTCATTGCTAATGGTTGGCAAATCTACAAAAAGAAAATGAAAGATGCCCCTCTTTCATTAAAAATGTGTAACTTTGCTGCCCAAAATAACTATATAATACAAGATTATGGCATTAAAAGCTGGCATCGTAGGCTTGCCAAACGTAGGCAAATCTACCCTATTCAACTGCCTTTCCAGCGCCAAGGCGCAGGCAGCCAACTTCCCTTTCTGTACCATCGATGCACAGATGGGACAAATCTCTGTTCCCGATGAACGCCTTACCAAACTGGCCGAAATAGTACACCCAGGACGCATTGTTCCTGCCACCTGTGATATTGTTGACATTGCAGGCTTGGTAAAAGGTGCTAGCAAGGGTGAAGGATTAGGAAATCAGTTTCTGGGAAACATCCGTGAATGTGATGCAATCATTCATGTGCTTCGTTGCTTTGATAATGGTAACATTGTGCACGTAGATGGTTCTGTGGATCCTGTTCGCGACAAGGAAATCATTGATACAGAATTGCAATTGAAGGACCTTGAAACCGTAGAAACCCGCATCAAGAAAGTTGAAAAACTGGCTAACGTAGGTGGCGACAAGCAGGCAAAGATTGAACTAAGCGTGCTTACTGCTTACAAGGATGCCTTGGAACAAGGACAGAGTGCACGTACCGTTTCTTTCGATAGCGAAGATGAAATGGCTGCAGCCAAAAACCTGTTCCTACTTACAACAAAGCCTGTGCTTTACGTCTGCAACGTTGACGATGCTTCTGCTGCTAATGGTAACCAGTATGTTGATGCTGTTCGTGAAGCAATCAAGGGTGAAGACGCTCAATTACTGATTATCAGTGCACAAACAGAATCTGACATTGCAGAATTGGAGACTTACGAAGAAAAGCAGATGTTCCTGGAAGACATGGGACTGGAAGAAAGTGGTTGTAACCGCTTGATTAAGGCCATCTATAGTCTTTTGAACCTTGAAACCTTCATCACTGCAGGTGAAATGGAAGTGAAGGCATGGACCTACCACAAGGGTTGGAAGGCACCTCAGTGTGCAGGTGTTATCCACACCGATTTTGAAAAGGGCTTTATCCGTGCCGAGGTTATCAAATATGACGACTACATCAAGTATGGTTCTGAAGCAGCTGTGCGCGAGGCCGGAAAAATGGGTGTAGAAGGCAAGGAATATATTGTGCAGGATGGTGACATTATGCACTTCCGCTTTAATGTATAACCCTTTTTGAATATGAATGCTGTTTTAAGTTTCATCGACTGGATGCCAAGCGAGGGCTTGCACCTTGGGCCACTTACCTTACGCTATTACTCACTATGCTGGGTAATAGGATTGACTTGTTCTTTTCTGGTTGCCAAGAAGTTATATAAGCAGCAGAAATTGAAAGACAAGGATTTCGATCCTTTGTTCATCTATTGTTTCTTGGGTATATTAATTGGTGCCCGATTAGGTCATTGCCTTTTCTATGAGCCTGATTACTATTTGAATCATCTTATTGAGATGTTCTTTCCTATTAAAGAGGTATTCAATGCATCACAGGCCTCAAGTTGGCTTAGCTGGTTACCTGCCACTCATGGAGGACAAGGCTGGACTTTCATTGGCTACGAAGGACTTGCCAGTCACGGTGGAACCTTTGGTATGATGGTTGCTCTTTGGTTATATGTGCGCAAGACGAAACTGAATATCATGCGCGTTTTGGACAATATCGCCCTAGCAACACCACTTTGTGCATGCTTTATCCGTTTAGGAAACTTAATGAACAGTGAAATCGTGGGCTGCCCTACAGATATGCCATGGGGTTTTATTTTCCACAGTAGTGGTTCATTGGTAGATGGAGTAGCAGTACCACGCCACCCCGCACAACTTTATGAAGCATTGGCCTATCTAGCATTGTTCTTTATTCAGTGGTGGATGTACAAAAACAAATATAATCAGAAGGTTGGAACTGGATTTTACTTTGGTTTCTGCTTGATGTATATCTTCACTTTCCGCTTCTTTATAGAGTTCCTAAAAGAAACACAAGGAGGAATAGACGATGGTTCAATGGTCATTGACATGGGACAAATCCTCAGCATTCCATTTATCATACTAGGTGTTTCGTGCATGATAGGAGGGAAATGGTTGAAAAAGATTGCCGAAAAATAGAGATAAGATAAAAGGGAGGTTTTATTTACCTCCCTTTACTATTTTCTTAATGTCATTTAGTTTGTTCAATGCCTCTACCGGCGTAAGGTTATTGATATCCAAATAAAGGATTTCATCACGTATCTGACAAAGGACAGGATCATCTAACTGGAAGAAACTCAACTGTACACCATCCTTAGGTTCATCAATCTTTGTAGTATCTGCACGACTCACTCCATTTCCGCTATTATTTGCCTCAAGCTGTTTCAAGATATCATCAGCACGACTTACAATAGTCTTTGGCATACCTGCCAACTTTGCCACATGAATACCAAAAGAATGTTCACTTCCGCCACGCTCTAATTTTCGCAAGAAGATTACCTTACCATCTTTTTCCTTCACAGAAACGTTGTAATTCTTAATGCGAGGGAAACTGCGCTCCATTTCGTTCAATTCGTGGTAATGGGTGGCAAACAACATACGAGCATGTGCTTTAGGATGCTCGTGCATGTGCTCTACAATAGCCCAGGCTATTGAAATACCATCATAGGTAGAAGTTCCTCTACCTAACTCATCAAACAACACCAGTGAACGAGGGGAGAGGTTATTCAGGATATTTGATGCCTCACTCATTTCTACCATGAACGTAGATTCACCCATTGAAATGTTATCGCTGGCACCTACACGAGTGAAAATCTTATCCACTAAACCAATTCTGGCGCTCTCTGCTGGCACAAAAGAACCAATCTGCGCCAATAGTGTTATCAAGGCTGTTTGACGCAGCAATGCCGATTTACCGGCCATATTAGGACCGGTAATAATTACAATCTGCTGTTTTTCATTATCCAGATAAACGTCATTTGCAACGTATTTTTCACCCAATGGCATCTGCGTCTCAATCACTGGATGACGACCTTGCTTTATATCAATAACCAAACTATCATCAACTATAGGACGAATGTAGCCATTTGACTTAGCAACCTCGGCAAACGATAGGAGACAATCCAACTTTGCCAATTGATTGGCATTGATTTGAATGGCAGGAATAAATTCACCCACAGCCATCACCAACTCGTTGAACAACTGCGCTTCAAGAGCAATTATCTTCTCTTCTGCACCTAGTATTTTTTCTTCGTATTCCTTTAGTTCCTGGGTAATGTAGCGCTCTGCATTCACCAATGTCTGCTTTCTGATCCATTCCTGTGGAACCATATCCTTATAGGTGTTGCGCACCTCAAGGTAATAACCAAACACATTGTTATAGGCAATTTTTAGACTTGGAATGCCAGTTGCCTCGCTTTCACGCTGCTGTATTTTCAGAAGATAATCCTTGCCATTGTAAGCTATCTGGCGCAGTTCGTCCAACTGTTCGTTGATGCCATTCTGCATCACACCACCCTTGTTTATCAATAGTGGAGGATCATTCTTTACTTCCTGCGCTATGCGATTACGGATAGAAGCGCACAGATTCAACTGTTCTCCTATCTGATTAAGTGTTTCATTATCGGCAGATTCGCAAGCTATTTTTATTGGTTCAACTGCTTGCAAAGCTATTTTCAACTGCACCATATCACGTGGTGAAACACGTCCCACTGCCACTTTAGAGATGATACGCTCCAAATCACCTACCTGATGAAGGCTTTCGCTAATAATCTCGCGGAAATCTGGTTCGCGGAAGAAATAATCCACCACATTCTGGCGCTCTTCGATAGGTTTCACATCCTTTAGAGGGAAGACCATCCAACGACGCAGCAAACGGGCACCCATAGGACAGATTGTCTTATCGATAACTTGCAAGAGTGATCGTCCACCATCATTCATGGTACCCAGCAACTCAAGACTTCGAACTGTAAAACGATCCAAACGCACAAAGCGGTCTTCTTCAATGCGTGAAAGGTTTACAACGTGACCTATTTGTGTGTGCTGTGTGAATTCCAGATACTGCAAGATTGCACCTGCTGCCACCACACCATTTGTAAGATGCTCTACACCAAAACCTTTCAGATTCTTTACCTCGAAATGCTTTAGTAGTCGTTCGCGTGATGTTTGCTCGGTAAAAATCCAGTCGTCTAGTTCAAATGTACAGAACTTGTTTCCGAAATTACCTTCGAACATACCTTTCTTTCCACGTTCGTACAACACCTCTTTTGGCTGAAAGTTACCCATTAGCTTATCTATGTACTCAAAGGTACCTTCTGCCGTAAGGAACTCACCTGTTGAAATATCCAGAAACGCAACGCCACAAGCCGTCTTTCCAAAGTGAACTGCTGCCAGAAAGTTATTTTCGCGATAGTTCAGCACCGTATCACTCATGGCAACACCTGGTGTTACCAATTCAGTAATACCACGCTTCACCAATTTCTTTGTCAGTTGAGGGTCTTCTAACTGATCACAGATAGCAACACGTTTTCCTGCACGAATCAGTTTAGGCAGATAAGTATCTAGTGCATGATGAGGAAAACCAGCCATAAAAGTGCCCTGACCATTGGCGTCACGGCCATTGCTGCGCTTGGTAAGGGTAATACCCAGTATCTCCGAAGCAGTTACCGCATCATCTGCATATGTTTCGTAAAAGTCACCACATCTAAACAGCATAATGGCCTCTGGATGCTTCTCCTTGAGGTCATAGAACTGTTTCATCATGGGGGTGAGTTCGGTATCTTTCGCCATGTTTCTTCTTTTTGGTAAACGAGTCTATATTTTGGTTACGAATTTACGACTTTTCGCAAAAACAGGCAAATTTACAGATTTAATTCGTACTTTTGCAGTGAAAAAACAAACAAGATATGGAAACAACAGATCAGTTCCGTCCTCACCTAATGGAGGGCAAAAAGATACTTTACATCCACGGATTTGGTTCTTCTGGACAATCGGGTACACCTAAGACTTTGCGTATGCTGATGCCAAACTGCACAGTAATTTCACCCGACATTCCCCTACATCCACAGGAGGCGGTAGATTTGCTGCATCGTGTTTGTGATGAGGAAAAGCCCGACCTAATTATTGGAACATCAATGGGTGGCATGTATTGTGAGATGATGTATGGATACGACCGTATCTTGGTAAATCCTGCCTTTCAGATTGCAGACACCATGCAGGAGCATCACATGATGGGAAAGCAACAATGGTTCAATCCCCGTCAGGATGGTGAAAAAGAGTTCTTTGTAACAAAGGATCTGCAGAAAGAATACCGCGAAATCTGCAAGCTGAATTTTCAGAACGTTTCAGAAGAAGAAAGACGTTACAAAGTTTATGGTTTATTTGGTATGAGCGACCCTGTGGTGCACACTTTTGATCTATTCTCTGCTCACTATATTAACGCTATCCGTTTTGAAGGAGAACACCGCATGAACGATAAGATTATCATCAACTCTTTGATGCCAATTATTCAACTAATTGATGACAGGCAGAATGGGGTAGAGAAACCCATTGTGTACATTGATTTAGACGACTGCCTTACTGATTTCAAGAATGGCTGGAGAAAGTTGACAGAAGAAGAACGCACTCAATACGAAGGTCATCTTTATGATGTTCCTGGTTTCTTTGCAAGACTTGATCCCATGTCGAGTGCCGTAAAAGCTTTCCGTTGGTTGGCAGAGCATTATGATACCTATATTCTATCAAGCGCACCTTACAGTAATCCTACTGCATGGAGTGATAAACTGCTGTGGGTTGAGAAATACCTAGGTGTTCCTGCCTACAGAAAACTGATTTTAAGTCATCACAAGAACCTAAACTATGGTGACTACCTCATTGATGACAGAAAAGTAAATGGCGCAGAAAACTTCATGGGTACCTTCCTGCATTTTGGACAAGATCCTTTCAAAACCTGGGAAGATGTGCTGGAGTATTTCTCACATTTAGGAGGACAATAACTGGTTATTTGCGTTTTTTCTTTCCGCCCTTCTTGGCTGGAGTCGATTTCTTGTTTCCCGACTTCTTCTTTTTGTTACTAGCATTGGTTTTCTTTGCTGGCGCTTTTCCTTTACGGCGACGAACTTGCTGCTTTTTCTTGACCACTACTGGCTTGCGCTCTATCATCTTCGTTTCATCGTGTGCCATTACCAAGCAAAGGTCATCTGCAAATGCACGACTGACTGCACCTGATTTTACTCCATTCAGCATGATAGAGAACACCAACTCGTGACCATTGGCAGCAGTAACATAGCCAGAAAGCGTTACAACACCTGTTAGTGTACCTGTTTTTGCACGTACATTACGATAGGCAGGAGCATCCTTGATGCGATTTGTCAAAGTACCATCTACACCAGCAATCGGCAGGGTAGGATACAGCACATCAAACACATCCTTGTTGTTACGCGCATATTTCAAATACTCCACAATCAACTCGGGTGAAAGACGGTTATAATGTGATAAACCACTTCCATCCACTATGCGATAAGTATCTGGATTCAATCCTATTTCACGAATCAGTTCATTGATAACATTCTCACTATCACCTGCCGTTACGTTTCTTCTACCAGAGAGTGCACCCAATTGATAGAAAACCGCTTCGGCATATAGATTATCACTTCGCTTCATCATGCGAGGCAAGATCTGATTCAATGTGCGTGTTTTTTCATCTAAAAGAATGGCTTCTGGCGGACAAACCCTTGTTCCTACAAAACCACCTAAATACACATTTCGCAAGCGCAAGGCATCACGCAGTTTTCCCATGAATCCCTTTGCCTTATCCACCAGAAGTGGGGTGAGGGTAGGGTTATCACTATCATCCCAACACCAGCCTTTTCCCCATTTTATGGTATCTTTCAACGAAAGATCCTCGTAGAAATTTCCAGCAATACTGTCAATCTGAAGTGCAGCAACTTTATCTGCAAACACCTTCAATTCGGTACCCGAGAACATTGGGTCGAAGGCGCCAACTCCATAAACATCACCATGTAGCACGCGTTTCGTCACGTAGTCGAAAGGAATAAGAACAGAATCCTGCGTGAGCGAATCTACCACAAGTTCCGAGAGAACAGCAACTGTATCTACCCTTATTTCGCCAGTGTAAAGCAAGCGGGTATTAAAGCGATAATCTTTACCCAATCGCTTGATGGCAGTGATACCTGTAATCAGTTTTTCGTTCGATGCAGGTGTCATCAGCTTGGTGTCGTTATAGCGATACAACACGCTATCAGCAGTAGCATCGTAAATCATTAAGCCCAATGTGTTTGTCTTCATCACATCGCGCTTCACTATCATTGTATCAATACGCGTAGTCATGTACAGAGGCCAGGGCAAGATACGCTCACCCTCTATCAGCACACTATCCACCATGATGGTATCCGTCAGAACACTGTCTATTACTTCATCCCATTCATCTTCGGTAACAATCTGTGCCTGCATGCTCAAAGGAAGCAGCAATGAAAGGGTTATTAAAATCTTTCTTAACTTATTCATCGTGTTGTTGTTTCTTCTTTAAGTAATCTAAAAACTCCTGCTCACGGTCGGGTCTTAACCCCAGTTCGCTACCATCATTCATTACCAAGATCAAGTATTTCCCCATACCTAGCAGATACTTTCCGCGCTCCACGCGCAGCACCTGATTAAGAGAGATAATTCTTTTCTTGGCAAATCTGCCATGATTAATCAGCAGCTTTCCATCAGCAGTAATAACGTATTGAGAGTAAAGCAATCGTTCCAGGGTAAAGATAAGCAGCATCAGGGTTAGGATACCTAAGATGTTTTTTTGCCAGCCCAGGAAAAAGGTTAGTCCTAGTTCCAAAAGCAGAAAAACAATGCCTAATACTGTTATTTTCTCGTGAAATATTTTATGCATACGCTCTCCGTTTAGTCGCCAAAATTACTATTTTTTCCCTTTTTATGCAATTTATACTTATAAAAAGAACAACCAAACAGATAATTCACTATTTTTGCACATAGATAAATAGCTTATAATTCAGTAAGAATATGATAAAGAAATACGATTTTCTGGTCATTGGTTCGGGTATTGCCGGCATGAGCTATGCCCTGAAAGTTGCACACAAGGGCAAGGTGGCACTAGTGTGCAAAACTACCCTTGACGAGGCTAATACCAAGTTTGCACAAGGTGGCGTAGCAAGCGTTACCAATACCTTGGTAGATAATTTCGAGAAGCACATTGAAGATACCATGATTGCAGGCGACTTTATCAGCGACCGCGCTGCCGTTGAGAAAGTTGTACGCGAGGCTCCTTCACAGATTCAGGAACTGGTAAAGTGGGGTGTTAATTTCGACAAGAACGAAGATGGTAAGTTCGACCTTCACCGTGAAGGTGGTCACTCTGAGTTCCGCATCCTTCACCACGCAGATGATACCGGTGCCGAAATTCAGCGTGGATTGATGGAAGCTGTACGTAGCAATCCAAATATTGAAATATACGAGAATCATTTTGCAGTAGAAATCATTACCCAGCATCATCTGGGTGTTCGCGTAACACGTCGCACTCCAGATATCGAGTGCTATGGTGCCTATGTTCTGAATCCAGAAACCGGAAAGATTGATACCTATCTCTCAAAGGTAACCCTGATGGCTACAGGTGGTACAGGAGCAGTTTACGCTACAACCACCAATCCTAATATTGCCACAGGTGATGGCATTGCCATGGTTTATCGTGCAAAGGGCAAGGTTAAGGATATGGAGTTTGTACAGTTCCACCCAACAGCACTTTACCATCAGGGAGAAAGTCATCCTGCCTATCTTATTACCGAGGCAATGCGTGGTTATGGAGGTATCCTTCGCTTGCCAAATGGAAAGGAATTCATGCAGAAATACGATGAGCGCCTGAGTCTTGCTCCTCGTGATATCGTAGCACGTGCCATTGATAATGAAATGAAGATTCATGGCTTGGATCATGTTTGTCTGGATGTAACCCACAAGGATCCTGAAGAAACAAAGCATCATTTCCCAAATATCTATGCCAAGTGCCTAAGCATTGGTATTGACATTACCAAGGAGTACATCCCTGTAGTTCCTTGTGCACACTACATGTGTGGTGGCATTAAGGTAAATCTGGATGCAGAAAGCAGCATTCATCGCTTGTATGCAGTAGGAGAGTGCTCTTGCACCGGATTACATGGTGGTAACCGTCTTGCCAGCAACTCGCTTATCGAAGCTGTGGTTTATGCCGAAGCTGCTGCCAAGCATTCACTGAGCGTTATTGATGAATACGAGTATAACGACAAGGTTCCAGAATGGAATGATGAAGGCACCATGAGTAATGAAGAAAAGGTGCTTATTGCACAAGACATGCGCGAAGTAAATCAGATTATGAGCACCTATGTAGGTATTGTTCGTAGCGACCTTCGCCTGCGTCGTGCATGGGAACGCCTTGACCTTCTTTACGAAGAAACCGAAGACTTGTTCAAGCGTGTAAAAGCCACCAAGGATATTTGCGAACTTCGTAACATGATCAATGTAGGCTACCTTATTACTCGAAATGCCCTTGAACGCAAGGAAAGCCGTGGCTTGCACTACACCATCGACTACAAGCATCACGCGTATGATAAATAAACGTAGCGTATCAGATACGCTACGCATAGAATAAAAAAGGTTCGGAAGTTTTTCCGAACCTTTTTTTTATTTCAGTGATGCAAGATATTCGCGTGCTGTTTCAAGTGCCACATTAATATGAGGACAAATATGATCGCTGTTCATAATCTCGTAGAAATGACTCTTTTCAAGCACCTGATGCACCTGAGGATTTACACCAGAGAGAATAACATGAATGCCCTGATCGTGGCAAGTTTGAATCAAGCAACTAAGGTTGTGAATACCGGTAGAATCCATGAAAGGGACCTTACGCATACGGATGATTCGTACCAAAGGACGATGCTTTGAACGATGGTGCTCCATCACCTCATCAAACTTATTGGCAATACCAAAGAAATAAGGACCATTGATTTCATATACCTCGCAACGCTCTGGAATAACCAAGTGCTCTTCACTTGCTACTTGCATATCTGTTTCCTGATTTGGATCAATCTCATCTGTCAAAACAGATACCTGGGTAGTTTCTGCCATACGACGCATGCACAGCAAGCAAGCCAACAGCAAACCAACCTCGATGGCAACAGTAAGATCGAAGATAACAGTCAGGAAGAAAGTAATCAGCAACACGCTGATATCACTCTTTGGGTTGCTAAGCAAGCCCTTGAATGTACGCCAACCACTCATGTTATATGCCACAACTACCAGCACACCTGCCAGACAGCTCATTGGAATGTATTGTGCCAAAGGCATCAGCAACAAGAAGATAAGCAGCAATACTACAGCATGAATAATACCTGCAATAGGTGTCTTACCACCATTATTAATATTAGTCATGGTACGTGCAATAGCACCTGTAGCAGGAATACCACCAAAGATTGGTGAAAGAATATTGGCAATACCCTGACCTATCAATTCCTGATTACTGTTTGTCTTGTCACCAATCACACCATCTGCTACGGTAGCACTCAGCAAACTCTCAATTGCACCCAATACAGCAATGGTAATGGCAGGAGAAATCAAGCTCTTGATAGTTTCCCAGTTCATATCTGGAACATTTGGATCAGGAAGGGTAGAGTTAATAGTGAAACGGTCACCAATGGTATCTACATGCTCTGCCAAACCATAATTCTTCAAGATTACCACACCTACTGTCATTAAAATAATGGCGATAAGTGAACCAGGAATTATCTTAGAGAATTTAGGTGTAATGACGATTATAATAACGCTGACAATACCTACTATTGCACTCCAAAGGTCGATGCTGCCAAAGTTCTGGCAATATACCACCCATTTTGAGATAAAGTCGGCAGGAACGCCACCTTCGATTGTTAATCCAAACAAATCCTTAATCTGAGTGGTAAAGATGGTAAGTGCGATACCGCTAGTGAATCCCACCACGATAGGATAGGGAATGTATTTAATGATAGTACCCAGTCTTAGCAAGCCCAATGCCACCAAGAACACACCTGCCAACACTGTGGCAATGGCTAATCCCTCGATGCCATACTCGTTGATAATGCCTGCAATGATAACGATGAACGCTCCCGTAGGACCGCCAATCTGTACCTTGCTACCACCAAAAACTGAAATGATGAAACCAGCTACGATAGCTGTAATGATACCCTGCTCGGGTGTAACTCCACTGGCAATACCAAATGCAATAGCCAATGGTAATGCCACAATACCCACAATGATTCCGGCCATAAAATCGGCCATGAATGTTTTCTTGTTATACCCCTTCAATGAGGTTACAAGTGAGGGTTTGAACTCAAATCCTTTCATAAATAGTTTACCTTTTCTACACCTTTTTAAAAACGAGCGCGAAATTACTATAAATTTTTGAGAACTTACAATTTACAGTCAACAATTGATGCAAAAAGGTAAATTATTGATATTTGTCAACAATATTAATCAATACGAAGCACTTGCTTCAATACCTTCAGCACGCAGCAACTCTACGATAGAATCCAACTCCTGATGTGTTGCTTTTTCAAGCTGAAGACAAGGTGTTTCACGATCGATGGTATAAATCATCACCTTCTGAGGAGCGATTTCCTTTACCGCCTTCAGCCATGGCTGCACAAAATCAGCAGTAGTATTGTTCATATCTTTTCCGGTAGGAGAGGTACCTTTCAGGAACATGGTTTGAATAATCACATGTCCGTTAAAGCGCTTTAGGTTTTCAATTACGTTGTTCACATCGTATTTTCCGGTAGGGCGATCTAACTCTAGAATATACTCCTGATTCACGGTGTCCAGTTTCTGGATGTTATTATCCACCTTCATTAATGCAGCATGCACGGCAGGACGATGCAGCATGGTAGCATTGCTCAGCACACTAACTTTTGCAGCAGGAAAATAGGTATCTCTCAGTGCTATGGTATCCTCAATAATTCCAGCAAAATCAGGGTGAGCAGTAGGTTCGCCATTACCTGCAAAGGTTAGTACATCGGGCTTAGGACCATTTTGCTGCATATCCTTCAAGCGGTTTTCCAAGGCAATACGAACTTCTTCGCGAGAAGGCACATGCTGGGTAGGACGACGGTCGGCATTGTATCCACATTCGCAATAAATGCAATCGAATGTGCAAAACTTACCATCGGCAGGCAACAGATTGATGCCTAATGAAACACCCAGTCTTCTGCTGTGAATAGGACCAAATATTGGTGAAGGATAAATTACTGTAGCCATATTCTTAATTTATTTTGATGCAAAATTATAACTAATTTCAAACGAACCAAAAGAAAATCCTACTTAATGTATTATTCATTGCATCTATGCCAAAACTGCCATGGCAGAGAAAACGATTTTCCTAGTATGGTAAATCATTTTTCCTAGTTAGAAAAGTGAAATTGGACTAAAAGGGCATAGTGTAAAATCTGGCACGTTAATGCTATAAAAAAAGCACGATTACGGGTAATAAAAGATAGGTTTAAGTATAAACTTCTTCGTACGCAACCTGCGTACGTGCATTCGCAACTTGCGTACCACCATTCACAGCGTGCGAATGTACATTCACAAGTTGTGAACGAAGAATATCTATACTAATCCACAAGTTTATTGAGCATTAACCTACCCATTAGGGAGTACTATTCAACATAAAAATTATAAAATGACACTTTGACCTTGACACCATTTTGACACTGCAGAATAATAAAAAAAATCCCGTAATCATTACAATTACAGGAGTTTTTTCAGTATACTAATAACTACTATTCTACAACAGAAAATGAATAAACGATTAGATTTGTCTGATTTGGTTGATCTGGATTTAATACAACAATAATATCCTGCAAAAAAATTATTACTGCTTCTCGTAAATCAATGTTCCAAAGTCCTCTGTTTCTTCTGTCAAAGTTTGTGCTTTAGAATCATACTTTAGTTTTACTGCTCCTAATACTTCATAGACAACTGTAATGTCCTTTCCTGAGCGCTTCCATGTAAATTCTCTCGGACTTCCACCCGAAACGGTAAAAAAACCTTTATGATTTGATTTGAAAGCATAAGTATCTCGTAATCTGCTGCAATGGTATGTACCTATTATTTGATCAGCATTGTCGTCTTGAATATCATCCGCTTGTGTTTCATATAATTCTTGGATAGCCACAGCATTCTCTTCGATACGGATTTCTTTTTTACCAGCTATTTGAGTCATTCTTGCATATGGGGTTCCGTTGATAAATGTTCCTTTAAGATATGCATATACAATCACTTTATTAATTCCATTGAATTCAGATTCTCCCTTCTCAATAAAATAGTTTTGTAGAAGTACTAGACTGTCTTTTGCCATTGGATGGTCAATCTCTATATTATATACCAAATTCTGTGTTGGGGAAATATAGCCGTCAGATGAAACTATAGGCTTTTCTGTGCTTAGAAATTTGTACTCAGGAAGATTAGTTTCTTGAATCTTAGGCTTGTTCTCACATGCAAAAATAGTTAATGTAACTAAAGTAAATAATAACTTTCGCATAATACTAATTATCAT
>JAGHTY010000196.1 GCA_018065125.1 Candidatus Minthousia equi | reverse complement strand
GATAAGTTATCACCAAAAAAAGCACCACCTACGACAGAAGCAACCATAAGAGGCAGCAAACATCCTGTTTGTTCTGCCACACCTGCCGCAACAGGCGTAAGAGCCACTACCGTACCTACAGAGGTACCAATAGACAAAGATATAAAGCAAGCTGCCAGGAAAAAACCTGGCAGCAGCATATTATCTGGTAATAAATGTAAAGCCAAACCTACAGTTGCGTCGATTGCACCCATCTCTTTTGCCGACAAGGCAAATGCGCCTGCCAACACGAATATCCACACCATCAGCATGATAGAAGGATTTCCTGCTCCTTGAGAGAAGCACTTCAATCTTTCCTCAAACGGTTGTTTTCTAAATACAACCAGAGCGTAGATTCCTGATACCAAAAATGCCACAATAATTGGTATCTTGTAGAAATCCTGCAAGATGATGCTGGTAATCAAGTAGAATAAGATAAACACCAGCAAAGGTGAGATGGACAACCAACGGGGTTTCATTATTATAAAATGCCTGCCTTACCTACAAAAATCAACATTATGTAACCCAAAGTAAGACCTATTATACCCATAATCAGGCCAACTTTAACCATCTGTTTCTGCTCTATCAATCCAGTTGCATGAGCCAATGCATTGGGAGGAGTTGAAATAGGAAGTACCATAGCCAAAGAAGAACCTAAGGCAACACCAATCAGCAAAGTTGAAACACCACCGAAAGTAGCAAGGTTTGCAGCTGCAGACATACCTGCCATTGCCAAGATTGGAACCAGCAAGTTGGCAGTAGCAGTATGAGAAATAAAGTTTGCCATAGCATAGCACAGCAAGCCAGAACCTACAATCATCAAAATTGGAGACCAGGTATTGAATGGAATAGTTTCAATCAAATGCTTTGCCAAACCTGTATCCTGCAATGCCAAACCTAAGGCGAAACCACCTGCAACCATCCACAATACTGACCAGTTGATTTCCTCCAAATCGGTACGGGTAATAATACCAGCCACACTGAACACACCAACAGGAAGCATTGCTACTACATTTGAATTTACGCCAGAGAACTTATCTGTCATCCACAGCAAGATGGTTACCATGAAAGTAATATAAACCACCCAGTTCTGCCAAGGAGACAACTTCTTTTCCTCTGTTTCCTCAATATTCAATTCAATCTTCTTCTGAGTGAATGGGAACAATCGCTGTAACACGATCCAAGCGATGAACAACAGCAACAGCGCAAATGGGAACATAATCATCATCCACTGACCAAAACCGATGTTCAGATCCAAACCCGAAGGATCGTTCAAGAACTTCAATGCAATAGCATTTGGAGGGGTTCCAATAGGAGTTCCGATACCACCAATGTTAGCTCCAATTGGAATGGCAAGTGCCAAGCAAACCTTTCCTTTACCATTGGCAGGAAGAGACTTAAGTACAGGCGCCAAGAATGTCAGCATCATGGCTGCCGTAGCAGTATTTGAAAGGAACATAGAGAACAAGCCTGTTACCAACAAGAAACCCAGCAACACATTTTCAGACTTTGTTCCGAATGGTTTCAACATTACCCTTGCCAACTTAACATCCAAACCCGACTTTGTAGCTGCAATGGCAAGGATAAAACCACCAATAAACAGCATGATAATAGGGTCGGCAAAGCATGCCAATATCTTTTTATAGGAAATAAGCTGCGACATCTGCTCCTCGGGCAAATTACCCGTCATGCACCACAACCCACTGTCACTCACACAGAAAAGAAGAATAACGATTGCCGCCACCGACGTATTCCATGCTGGTATCGCCTCGAGTATCCACATCAATGTAGAGAAACAGAATACAGCAATAACTCGCTGTTCAACAACTGTTAATCCGTCAATGCCAAAGGCGGTTGAAGGGATATTCCAAAGAACCAATAAAATAATAACACAAAACAATAATTTCAACAAACGGGTGTTAGCCGTTGCTGCTCGCAAGGCATATTTTGCCTTACGGCGTTCCGCCTCAAGGTGGTAACCGATAAATGATTTAAACATAGTATGTGGATATTTCTCCTTATTATATTATAAAAAACGGGCACAAAATTACGTAAATAATCCGACCCCACCAATCAAAGACCTCGTTATTTTGGACGAGAAAAGAAAAAACTAATTAAAATATAATAAAGACCAAATTAAATTTTGGTTTAAGAAAGCTTTAACGTATCTTTGCACGGTACAATGAATAAATGTAAATTTATCAATTTATAACTATGGCAAATAATAATGAGAAACTTTTTTCTGATTTTACCGCCCCATCCCGCCAGGAATGGCTGGACAAAATTGAGGTAGACCTCAAGGGTGCAGATTTTCAGAAAAAAATGGTATGGAAAACAAACGAAGGCTTTAGCATGCAGCCTTTCTACCAGAAGCAAGATGTGGACAAGCTGGCCACAGTAAATGCATTACCTGGTGAGTTTCCATATGTCCGCGGTAACAAAGCGGACAACAACGAGTGGCATGTTCGTCAGGACATTGTTTGCGGGTGCCCAAAAGAGGCTAACGCTAAAGCTTTGGACATTCTAAACAAGGGTATTGACTCTTTAGGTTTCAAGATTCCTGCAGACAAAATCAGCGCTGATTATATCAGCACCTTGCTGGAAGGTATCTACTGCGAAATTGTAGAATTGAACTTCACTACCTGCCAGTCACATTGTGTAGAATTAGCAAAGATTCTGGTTGACTATTTCCAGAAGAAGAGTTGCGATCCTTCAAAGGTTGAGGGTAGCATCTGTTTCGACCCATTGGAGAAGATCATCATGAAGGGTAAGGATACCACAAGTGTGATGAAGAACTTCTTGAAGGAAATGGTTGACACCTTGGCTGCTTATCCAAAATTCAGCGCTGTTGCAGTAAATGCATATAAGCTTACCGATAGTGGTGCATACAGCTATCAGGATTTGGGTTATGCACTGGCTTGGGGTAACGAATATATGAACCAGATGGTTGAAGCTGGCATCGCTCCTGAGTTGGCAGCACAGAGCATCAAGTTCAACATGGGTGTAAACGGTGTATATTTCATGGAAATCGCAAAGTTCCGTGCTGCTCGTATGCTGTGGTCACAGATTGTAAGCCAGTACACCAACGATGCAGAAAGTGCAAAGATGCACGTTTGCGCTATCACTACCACTTACAACATGACTGTATTCGACAGTTACGTTAACATGCTTCGTTCTCAAACCGAGACCATGAGTGCAGCCTTGGGTGGTGTTGATTCTATCGTGGTAGTTCCATTCGATGCTCCATACGAAACTGCTACTGATTTCGCAGAGCGTATCGCTCGCAACCAGCAGTTGCTGTTGAAGGAAGAATGTCACTTCGACAGAATGGTCGACGTTGCAGGTGGTTCATATTTCATTGAAGAATTGACTACTGCTTTGGCAGGTGAGGCTTGGAAACAGTTCCTGGCAGTTGAGGAAGAAGGCGGATTCCTGGCAGCAGCTTTGACTGGCAGCATCCAGAATACCATCAACGAAACCGACAAGGTTCGTCATGCAAATGCTGGTAAGCGTAAGGAATTCATCCTTGGTACCAACCAGTTCCCTAACTTTACAGAAAAAAGCGAAGGCAAGACTCCTATCACTCCATGCTGCAATTGCTGTGGGGAGCAGAAAGAGGAAGCAAGCATCGCCAAGATTCAGACTTCACGTTTGGCAAGCGACTTTGAGTCATTGCGCTTAACCACTGAGAATGCAGCAAAGCAGCCAGTAGCATTCATGCTTACTATTGGTAATCTAGCTATGCGTCAGGCTCGTGCTCAGTTTAGCTGCAATTTCCTTGCTGCTGCTGGATACAAGGTTATCGACAACTTAGGATTCCCAACCGTAGAGGAAGGTGTTGAAAAGGCTGTTGAGGCAGGTGCCGACATTGTTGTTATCTGTTCAAGCTATGATAAATATGCAGATTACGCTATTCCTGCCTTCAAGGCATTGAATGGCCGTGCATTGTTCGTTGTAGCAGGTGCTCCAGCATGCGCTGAGGATTTGAAGGCTGCTGGTATTGAGAACTTCATCCACGTTCGTGTCGATCAGTTGAAGACACTGAAAGAGTATAACGCTAAATTGGGTATCTAAGTCATGGCAAGAAAAGAATTTAAAAACATAGATATTTTCGCTGGTATTCAAGCCAAGAACGGCCAGGAATGGCAGAAAGAAAATGGCATTACTGCAAACTGGAAGACCCCAGAGCAGATTGATATCCAGCCAGTATATACAAAAGAGGATTTGGAAGGTATGGAACACCTTGACTTTGCAGCTGGTATTCCTCCATTCCTTCGTGGTCCTTACAGTATGATGTACCCATTCCGCCCTTGGACCATCCGTCAGTATGCAGGTTTCTCTACTGCAGAGGAATCAAATGCATTCTACCGTCGTAACTTGGCCAGCGGTCAGAAGGGTTTGTCTGTAGCATTCGACCTTCCTACCCACCGTGGTTACGACCCGGACAACATGCGTGTAGTAGGTGACGTAGGTAAGGCAGGCGTGTCTATCTGCTCTGTTGAGAACACGAAGGTTCTCTTCGCAGGTATTCCTCTTAATAAGATGTCTGTCTCTATGACAATGAACGGTGGCGTGCTTCCTATTATGGCATTCTA
>JAGHTY010000219.1 GCA_018065125.1 Candidatus Minthousia equi | reverse complement strand
GGCTGGGCAGAACAAGATCCAGAAATGTGGTGGGGTAACTTAAAGTTGGCTACCAAGGATATTATGGCGCAGTGTGGCGCTACTTCTGATGAAGTTAAAGCTATTGGTATTAGTTACCAGATGCATGGCTTAGTATGTGTTGACAAAAATCAGAAGCCATTGCGTGATGCTATCATTTGGTGTGATAGTCGTGCTGTTCCATATGGAAACAAGGCGTTTGATGAATTAGGTAGCGATTTGTGCTTAAGTCGCTTGATGAATTCTCCTGGTAATTTTACTGCAAGCAAGTTGGCATGGGTAAAAGAACATGAACCAGAGATTTTTGAAAAGATTTATAAGATTATGCTTCCTGGTGACTATATTGCCATGAAGTTGAGTGGTGAGATTTGTACTACAGCCAGTGGTTTGTCTGAAGGTATGTTTTGGGATTTCACCGAGAATCAGGTTGCTGGTTTCTTGATGGAATACTTTGGCTTTGCTATGGATTTGATTCCTGAAATCAAACCAACTTTCAGCGAACAAGGTCGTGTAAATGCTGCAGCTGCTGCAGAATTAGGCTTGGCAGAAGGAACTCCAATTTGTTATCGTGGTGGTGACCAACCAAACAATGCTGTTTCACTGAACGTGTTTAATCCTGGTGAGGTTGCTGCAACAGCAGGTACATCTGGCGTTGTTTACGGTGTGCTTGGATGTGTTAACTATGATCCAAAGAGTCGTGTGAATACTTTTGCACACGTAAACCATTCTGCAGATCAGACACGTCTAGGAGTATTGCTTTGTGTTAACGGTACAGGTATCTTGAATAGTTGGGTTAAGCGAAATGTTGCTCCAGAAGGTATCAGTTATAATGATATGAATAATTTAGCAGCTGGTGTGCCAATTGGTGCGCAAGGCTTGAGCGTAATGCCATTCGGTAATGGCGCAGAGCGAATGTTGCAGAATATGGAAGTTGGATGTAGCTTGCATGGTATAAACTTTAATACTCATACCAAGGCACATATAATTCGTGCAGCACAAGAAGGTATTGTATTTAGTTTTGCATATGGTATGGAAATCATGCAGCAGATGGGTATGGAGATGACTACAATCCATGCTGGTCATGCCAATATGTTCCTGAGTCCTCTGTTCCGTGATACTTTGGCTGGTGTTACAGGTGCAACCATTGAATTGTATGATACCGATGGTTCTGTAGGTGCTGCTAAGGGTGCTGGTATGGGTCTAGGTTATTACAAGGATAACAATGAAGCGTTTGCAACACTAGAGAAGCTTCAGGTTATTACTCCTAATGACAAGGATGTTCCTGCTTATAAGGAGGCATACGAACTTTGGAAGTCAAGACTATAAGTAATTATTATATTATTAGGCGCTGGGCACGACATGTCTGGCGCCTTTTATTTTCACAGCATGCAAAAGCATAATCATTTAGTAATTATGGCCGGTGGTATTGGAAGCCGCTTTTGGCCTATGAGTACACCTGATTGTCCTAAACAGTTTATTGATGTTTTAGGAGTGGGTCGAACTTTGTTACAGCTTACTTTTGATCGTTTTAAGGAGTTAGTATTTCCAGAAAACGTGTGGGTAGTTACATCAGACAAATATGCTCAGATAGTTGCAGACCAACTGCCAGAGATTCCTTCTAATAATATTCTAAAAGAACCATGTAGAAGAAATACTGCTCCATGTGTTGCTTATGTAAGTTGGAAAATCAAAGCTACAGATCCTAAAGCAAACATTGTGGTTACGCCAAGTGACCATATTGTTATGGATGTCAAGGAATTCCAAAGAGTGATTTTAAACTGCTTGTCGTTTACCGATGAAACAGACGCAATTGTTACATTGGGAATGAAGCCAACTCGTCCAGAAACTGGATATGGATATATTCAGGCAGACTTAAGCTTTAGCAGTGCTAGGAACAAGGAGTTGTATCGTGTAGATCGCTTTAGAGAAAAGCCCGATTTGGCAACAGCTCAAAAATTTATTCAAAAGAACAATTTCTTCTGGAATGCAGGAATATTTGTATGGAAGGTTAGTACTATCGTTAATGCCTTCCGTGTTTATCAGCCTGCAATTTCAAAGGCTTTTGAGAGTCTTTTATCATTATATGGAACAGAAGGAGAACAGGAGGCAATTAATAAAGTCTATGCAGAATGTGAGAGTATTTCTGTAGATTATGCTATAATGGAAAAAGCAGAGGAGATATTTGTTCAACCTGCAGACTTTGGATGGAGTGATTTGGGAACATGGGGATCATTGCATGAACGTTCAAAGAAAGACCTTTATAATAATGTGTTGATAGGAGATAATATTCGTGTTTATGAGACGAATAATTGTATAGTACATACTACGCAAGAAAAGAAGGTTGTTGTTCAAGGACTAGATGGTTATATTATAGCAGAGAAGAATGGTACTTTGCTGATTTGTAAACTAACAGAAGAACAAAGAATAAAGAATTTCTCTGAAGATTAATATGGATGCTGGTGTATTATTAGGATGGTTTATTGATCATTTAGATTATTGGGTCATAATTTTATTTATGGCCATTGAAAGTTCGTTTATTCCATTCCCTTCTGAAGGGGTTGTTCCTCCAGCAGCATTTTTTGCTGCAGCAGGTTTAGTATCGGGAATGAATATTCCGATGATTATTGTTGCTGCTACTGTAGGAGCTATTATAGGTAGTTTGATAAACTATGGATTGGCTTTGTGGTTAGGAAAACCGATTGTATATGGTTTTGCTAATAGCAGATGGGGGCATGCCTGTCTGTTGAATGAAGAAAAGGTAAAAAAGGCAGAAGTGTTTTTTAATGATCATGGGGCAGTAGCAACATTGACAGGAAGATTAATTCCTGCAGTTCGCCAGTTGATATCAATTCCTGCAGGTTTGGCTAAAATGCCAATGGGTAAGTTTCTTCTATATACAACTATAGGTGCGGGTGCATGGAATACGGTTTTGGCTTTGATTGGATACTATTTGTATTCGTCAAATATATTACAGATAGAAAGCGATGATCCTGCAGCCTATAAGGAAGCTCTGCTGAGAAAAGTATCAGAATATAGCGGAGAGATAACCATTATTATTCTTGGTTTATTAGGTTTAGTGATAGTTTTCTTCTTAGCAAAATGGTTGATAAAGAAAAAGTCCTCAAAGTAATTGAGGACTTTTTTCTTATTTGTTTTTATTCCATGTATCTTTTAGACCAACTGTTCGGTTGAAAATCAAATGTTCTGGAGTTGAATCAGGATCAACATTGAAATATCCAATACGCTGGAATTGCAGATAATCTAAAGGCTTGCGTGTTGCAACAAACTGTTCAACATAACAATTTGTTAATGTATGTAGGCAATCAGGATTGATCATTTGCTTCATAGCTGTTACTGCATCGCAGTTCTGTGCTTCACGAATGGCAGCCATTTCATCACGTGGATTTTCAACCTTCCATAAACGATCATATAATCTTACTTCTGCCTGAACAGCATGAGCGCAACTTACCCAGTGTAATGTCTTGCCTTTGATTTTGCGATTTGATCCTTCTAAACCACTTCGGCTTTCTGGATCGTATTCACAATATACTTCAACAATATTACCTTCCTCATCTTTTTTGCAACCAGTGCATTTAACTATATATGCATTCTTTAGTCGCACTTCGTTTCCTGGAGCCATTCGCTGGAATTTCTTTGATGCCTCTTCCATGAAGTCATCTCGTTCCATCCACAATTCACGACTGAACTGAATGATATGTGTTCCTTCTGCTTCATTTTCAGGATTGTTGATTGCAACCATGTCTTCAACCTGACCTTCTGGGTAGTTTGTAACAATCAGTTTGACAGGATTCAGAACAGCTGATACACGTGTTGCTCGGCTGTTAAGGTCATCGCGAACAGCGCTTTCCAATAATGCCATTTCATTCAATGCATCAAAAGTTGTATATCCAATCTTGTCAATGAACTTTAAGATTGATTCTGGAGAATATCCGCGACGACGGAAGCCACAGATAGTTGGCATACGAGGATCGTCCCATCCATCAACTAAACCTTCTTTTACTAAGGCAAGCAGATTTCTCTTACTCATCAAAGTATAGCTCAAGTTGAGCTTATTGAATTCTGTCTGACGTGGACGATTATCTTCTAAGTTGTCTGCTTCACCTTGAGTTTGTTTCAACCAATCAACAAACAAATCGTATAATGGTCGATGAACGACAAACTCCAAAGTACATAGAGAATGTGTTACCCCTTCAAAGTAATCACTCTGTCCATGAGCAAAGTCATACATTGGATAGGCATTCCATTTGTTTCCGGTGCGGATATGAGGAATGTTCAATACTCGGTATATGATTGGATCACGGAAATGCATGTTAGGATTAGCCATGTCAATTTTGGCACGCAAGACCAATGTTCCTGGCTGAACATTTCCACTATTCATTTCTTCGAACAATCGTAGTGACTCTTCGATTGGACGATTACGGAATGGACTGTCGATACCAGGTTGGGTAGGAGTTCCTTTCTGCTCGGCAATAATCTCAGCACTCTGTTCGTCAACGTATGCCTTGCCTTGCTTTATTAATTCAACGGCAAAGTCCCACAACTGTTGGAAGTAATCAGATGCATAATATACGTTGCCCCACTTATAACCAAGCCATTCGATGTCTTGCTTGATGGCATCCATATATTCTGTATCCTCTTTCTGTGGATTGGTATCATCAAAACGCAGGTTACATACACCTCCATATTGTTTGGCAATTCCAAAATCAAGAGCTATGGCTTTAGCATGACCAATATGCAAATAGCCATTTGGTTCTGGTGGGAAACGTGTTTGTACACGTCCACCATTCTTGCCTTCTTTCAAGTCATTCTCTACCTTCTGTTCGATAAAGTTCAGACTTTTTTTCTCAGTTGTTTCTGTAGCGTTAATTTCAGTCATAAACAATGTTTTAATTGATAGTGCAAAATTACGTCTTTTTTTTCTATCATCCTAAAAAAGGCTTGTTATTTATTATTATATTATTAAGGTGTAGAAACAACACTAATTAACAAGTGCTATAAGAATTAGTACTTTTTTGTTGAATTGTGTTTAAGAACATATAAAAACGCTTGTTTGAAAAGAAAAAAGCACCTATCTTTGCATCGTTATCCTGAAAACAATCTTTTTACCTTAAAAAAACTAATACCTTTTGAAAACTTTAGAACCGCCCTTTGTGAAAAGAGCGGTTTCTTGTTTTTATTAGTATTTCCTTTTCCAAAGTGTTTCCATTCGTTGCTTCAGTTTGTCCTCTGCAGCATTAGGTTGAGGATTCCAGAAACGGGTTCCTTGTACATTGTCGGGCATGAATTGCTGCTCTACAAAATGACCTTCGTAATCGTGTGAATACTTATAGTCTTTGGCATATCCTAAATCTGCCATCAACTTTGTAGGAGCATTGCGTAGGTGCAGTGGAACTGGCTCGTTACCAGTTTCTTTTACGAACTGTAGGGCAGAGTTGATAGCCATGTATGCGGAATTACTCTTAGCACTTGTTGCCAAGTATACTGTTGCTTCAGCTAGTGGAATTCTTCCTTCTGGCCAGCCAAGTTTCATAACTGCATCAAAAGCTGCATTGGCCAGTAAGAGTGCATTAGGGTTAGCAAGACCTACATCCTCTGATGCAGAAATTACCAATCGTCTAGCTATGAAAGCAGGGTCTTCTCCGCCTTCAATCATTCTTGCCAGCCAATATATGGCAGCATCAGGATCGCTTCCTCTGATACTTTTTATGAAGGCAGAAATGATGTCATAGTGCATTTCGCCGTCCTTGTCGTATGCCAAAGGATTCTGTTGCAAACGCTCGACAACTTTTTCGTTGGTTATAACAACTGGATCTTCTGTGTCTGCTTCTACTACTAATTCCAGAATATTGAGTAACTTACGTGCATCTCCACCTGAATATCGTAGGATTGATTCCGTTTCTTTTAGCTCAATGTTCTTTGTCTTAAGGATAGTATCGGTGTGAATAGCATGATTTAGCAGTTCTAGCAAATCCTCTTTTTCTAGCGATTTCAGTACGTATAGCTGACAACGTGATAGAAGAGGGCGGATAACCTCGAAGGAAGGATTCTCTGTTGTTGCACCAATCAGTGTAACGATACCTCTCTCAACCGCGCCAAGTAACGAATCTTGCTGTGATTTACTAAAGCGATGGATTTCATCAATGAATAAGATAGGACTTGGTTGATTGAAGAAACGATTTTTCTTAGCACTTTCTATCACTTCTCTAACGTCCTTAACTCCTGATGTTACAGCACTTAAGGTGTAGAAAGGCGTTTCTAGCTTATGGGCTATGATTTGCGCAAGTGTTGTCTTGCCAACTCCGGGAGGTCCCCATAAGATGAATGAAGAAATACGACCTGCATCTATCATTTTACGCAATACTGCACCTTCACCAACCAGGTGTTTCTGACCGATGTAGTTATCAAGTGTCGTGGGACGTAATCGTTCTGCTAATGGTGCTGCCATAAATCATGATATTAAATCTCTGCAAAGTTAGTGGAAAAGTTTTGTATCTGCCAATTTATTCTTTACTTTTGCACTAAAATAATAGTTTTATGGATAAGAAAATTGTATTACAGCGGATGCTGCGTAATGCTGGTATTGAGAAGCTAACACCAATGCAGCAGCAATCGCTGAAAACATATGCAGGAGGAGGTAATCTAATTCTTTTATCCCCAACAGGTTCTGGCAAGACATTGGCATATCTTTTGCCTTTGATGCTTGATTTATTAGAACGCTCATCTATGGGCGATGCTGAATCTCAGGAAGCTGCAGTTCAGGCATTGGTGCTTGTGCCTTCTCGTGAGTTGGCCATTCAGACAGAACAAGTGTTTAAACAATTGGGAACAGAACTTAGGGCTGTAAGCTGTTATGGTGGTAGGCCTACAATGGATGAACATCGCACCTTGCGTGGAGTTAATCCGCAGGTAGTAATTGCTACACCCGGACGTATCAATGATCACATAGGAAAAGGTAATATACAAACAAAGACCATTCGTGTATTGGTGATTGATGAGTTTGATAAGTGTCTGGAGTTGGGATTTAGGGAAGAGATGGCATCGGTTATTAAGAAACTGCCAAATCTAAAGAGGCGATTCTTGCTATCTGCAACAGATGCAGAAGAAATCCCCGCATTTGCTAATACCGGAAAGGAACCTTTACGTCTGGATTATTTAGAGCATACGCTTAAGACAGAAAATAGGATAAGCTTACACCTCGTTCGGTCACAAGTTAAGGATAAGCTTGATGTTCTCTTAAGGCTATTGTGCGCTCAAGGAGCAAAGAGTTCAATTGTCTTTGTGAATTACCGTGATGCAGTTGAAAGGGTAGGGAAATACCTTAAGTCAAATCATATTTATACAGAAGAGTTTCATGGAGGAATGGAACAGAAAGATCGTGAACGTGCCCTGTATAAATTTAGCAATGGCAGTTGCAATGTACTAGTATCTACAGATCTGGCTTCTAGAGGATTGGATATTCCAGAAGTAGATAGTATCATACATTACCACTTACCTGTAAATCAGGAATCATATACACATAGAAATGGCAGAACTGCACGTTGGGAAGCAGAAGGTAATAGCTTTATTATCTTAGGTCCAGAGGAAAGTTTGCCAGAGTATATTCATCAGCAAATGGAAGAAAAAGAACTCCCAGAAACGATGGATTCTCCGCAACCTCCTATGTGGGTTACGCTTTATATAGGTAAGGGTAAAAAGGATAAGATTAGCAAGGCGGATATTCTTGGTTTTCTATGCCAGATTGGTGGTTTAGACAAGCATGCGGTTGGCAAGATAGACGTGAAGGATCACTATGCTTTTGTGGCAATTCACAGAAATGTGTTGAAGGAAACGCTCACTCGTATTCGTGACAAGAAAATCAAAGGCATGAAAACTTTGGTTGAAGTTACCAAATAATTGCACAAAACTTCCATTTTTGTAGCAAAAATCCAGATTTAATTACAATTTAAAATCTGATTGGTTTAATTTATGGTAAATTGTTTAGTGTAAGGTTGCTCATATGGAATAAAATGAGTAATTTCGCATCGTTTTTTTTGCAAATAGATAATAATAACCATATAAAACAAAAAACAAAATGAAGAAGCATAACTTTAATGCGGGACCATCTATCCTCCCTCGTGAGGTAATTGAGCAGACTGCTCAGGCTGTTTTAGATTTCAATGGCTCTGGTCTTTCTATTCTTGAGATTTCTCACCGTGCAAAGGATTTCCAGCCAGTTTTGGACGAGGCTGTTGCATTGTTTAAGGAATTGCTGGGTATTCCAGAAGGTTATTCTGTTTTGTTCTTGGGTGGTGGTGCTAGCACTCAGTTCTGCATGGTACCTTATAACTTCTTGAACAAGAAAGCTGCTTACTTGAACACTGGTGTTTGGGCAAAGAAGGCAATGAAGGAAGCTAAGGCTTTTGGTGAGGTTGTTCAGGTTGCATCTTCTGCAGATACTACTTACAATTATATTCCTAAGAATTTTGTTGTTCCTGGTGATGTAGATTATTTCCACTACACTTCTAACAACACAATTTATGGTACTGAAATTCGTGAAACTCCTCAGGTAGGTGATGTTCGCTTGATTTGCGACATGTCATCAGATATCTTCTCTCATCCAGTAGATGTAGCAAAGTATGACTGTATCTATGGTGGTGCTCAGAAGAACTTGGCTCCTGCAGGTGTTACTTTCGTTATCGTTAAGAATGATGCCTTGAATAAGGTTGATCGTTATATCCCAACTATGTTGAACTATCAGACTCACGTTGATGGTGGCTCAATGTTCAATACTCCTCCTGTATTGCCTATCTATACTGCATTGCAGACTTTGCGTTGGATCAAGGCTCAGGGCGGTGTTGAGGAAATGGCTCGTCGTGCTAAGGAGCGTGCTGATTTGCTTTACAGCGCAATTGATAGCAGCAAGATTTTCCGTCCAACAATTGCTGATGAAGCAGACCGTTCTTACATGAATATCTGTTTCGTAATGAAGGATGAGTACAAGGAACTGGAGGCAGACTTCATGAAGTATGCTACAGAGAATGGTATGGTTGGTGTTAAGGGTCACCGTTCTGTTGGTGGTTTCCGTGCATCTTGCTACAATGCATTGCCATTAGAGAGCGTACAGGCATTGGTTAAGTGTATGAAGGATTTCGAAAACAAGTAAGTCATGACAAAAGTATTAGTTGCTACTGAAAAGCCATTCGCTGCGGTTGCTGTAGAAGGTATCAGAAAGGAAGTTGAAGCTGCTGGTTTTGAATTGGCATTGCTTGAAAAGTATACAGAAAAGGCTCAGTTGCTGGATGCAGTTAAGGATGCTGATGCATTGATTATCCGTAGTGATAAAGTTGATGCTGAGGTTTTGGATGCTGCTAAGCAGTTGAAGATTGTGGTTCGTGCAGGTGCAGGTTATGATAATATCGACCTTGAAGCTGCTACTGCTCACAATGTAGTTGCAATGAACACCCCAGGTCAGAATAGCAATGCAGTTGCAGAGTTGGTATTTGGATTGCTAGTATTTGGTGTGCGTAACTTCTACAATGGTAAGGCAGGTACAGAGTTGATGGGTAAGAAACTAGGTATTCTTGCATTTGGTAATGTAGGTCGCAATGTAGCACGTGTTGCTGCAGGATTTGGCATGGAAGTATATGCATATGATGCTTTCTGTCCAAAAGAGGCAATCGAAGCTGCTGGCGTACATGCTGTTGACAGTCAGGATGCTTTGTTCGAGACTTGTGATGTTGTTTCATTGCATATCCCTGCAACTCCAGAAACCAAGCAGAGCATCAACAAGGCTTTGGTTGGTAAGATGAAGAAGGGTGGTATTGTTGTTAATACTGCTCGTAAGGAAGTTATCAATGAACCTGAACTGATTGAGTTGATGAGCGAGCGTGAGGATATCAAGTACATTACTGATATCATGCCTGATGCTAATGCTGAGTTCTGTGAAAAGTTCCCAGGTCGTTATTTCTCAACTCCAAAGAAGATGGGTGCTCAGACTGCAGAAGCTAACATCAATGCGGGTATTGCAGCTGCAAAGCAGATTGTTGGTTATATTAAAGAAGGTTGCGAACGTTTCAGAGTTAATAAGTAATGGCAATAATTAAACCATTCAAGGGAATTCGCCCTCCAAAAGACTTGGTTGAGCAGGTTGAGTCTCGTCCATACGATGTACTTGATTCTGATGAAGCAAGAGTAGAGGCAGGTGATAATGAAAAGTCCCTTTATCATATCATTAAGCCTGAGATCAATTTCCCAGAAGGCACTAGTGAATACGACCCCCGTGTTTACGAATCTGCAGCAGAGCAATTTGCTAAGTTCCAGAAAGAAGGCTGGTTGGTACAAGATGAAAAAGAGCAGTACTATATCTATGCTCAGACTTCATGTTTGCCAGCAAATAACAATCAGGTTAAGACCCAGTATGGAATTGTGGTAGGTGCATATTCTGGTGACTATCAAACAGGAGTCATCAAGAAGCATGAGTTGACTAGAGCTGACAAGGAAGAGGATCGTATGAAGCATGTTCGTGTTAACGATGCAAATATAGAACCTGTATTCTTTGCATATCCTGACGATGAAGTTCTGGATGCATTGGTGGCACGTTATGCTCAGGGAACTCCAGAATATGATTTTGTTGCTCCAATAGATGGTTTCCGTCATCAGTTATGGGTAATTTCTGATGATGCAGATATCAAGGTTGTAACAGAACAGTTTGCAAAAATGCCAGCTTTGTATATTGCAGATGGACATCATCGTTCTGCTGCTGCGGCCTTGGTTGGTGCTGAAAAGGCAAAGCAGAATCCAAACCATAAAGGTGATGAGGAATATAACTACTTTATGGCAGTTTGTTTTCCTGCAAGCCAGTTGACAATTCTGGATTATAATCGTGTAATCAAGGATCTTAATGGTTTAACTCCTGCAGAGTTTTTAGACAAGTTGTCTGTTAACTTTGTAGTAGAAGAAAAGGGTTCTGAAGAGTATCGTGCAAAAGAACTTCATGAGTTCAGTTTGTATTTGGAAGGAATTTGGTATTCTTTGAAGGCAAAACCAGGAACATTCGATGAGAATGACCCAATTGGAGTTTTGGATGTTTCTATCTCAAGTAAGTTGATCTTGGATGAAATTCTTGGTATTAAGGATTTGCGTCGTGATAAGCGAATTGATTTTGTAGGTGGTTTACGAGGTCTTGGTGAATTGAAGCGTCGTGTAGATTCTGGTGAGATGAAAACCGCATTGGCATTGTATCCTGTAACAATGCAACAGATCATGGATATAGCAGATTCTGGTAATATTATGCCTCCAAAGGCAACATGGTTTGAACCAAAGTTGCGTTCTGGTTTGGTAATCCACAAATTGTCTTAATGGCAGAGGACGTTTACAAGACGATAGCTCACCCTTCAGAGGGTATATATACGGAAAAGCGAAGCAAGTTTCTTGCCTTCGCTTTTCCTGTTTCATCTATTGATGAAATAAAAGCTCATATTGAACGTATTCAAAAAGAGTACTATGATGCTCGTCATGTATGCTATGCTTATATGTTAGGTGCAGAACGCAAGGATTTTCGAGCTAATGATAACGGAGAACCTTCAGGAACAGCAGGAAAACCTATTTTAGGACAGATAAATAGCAATGAGTTAACAGATATCCTTATTGTTGTGGTACGTTATTTCGGTGGAATAAAGTTAGGTACTAGTGGATTGATCGTTGCATATAAGGCTGCTGCTGTGGAAGCGATTTCAGCTGCAGAGATTATTGAAAAAACTGTTGATGAGGATATTTTATTTGGATTTGAATATCCTTTCATGAATGACGTGATGCGCATTGTTAAAGAAGAAAATCCAAAGATTCTTGAGCAGGGTTATGATCAAGATTGCACCATGAAATTACGTATTCGTAAATCCATGATGCCCCGATTAAAGGAAAGACTTGAAAAAGTTGATTCTTTACATTTTATTGATTGACAGGTTTGCCAATCCACTTAATGTCCATTTCCAATAAAGTGTATGGTGATGTTAGTTCTGCGCCTTTCTCTCCATTGGCGAAATGAAGGATGAACATTAACTCTTTGTTTGGTGAGATTGCTTCAAATGCAGCTGATAAGAAGGTATATACTACTTCTTTCTTTTTTGGTTCTTTAGTAATGTTGATCGTATATCCAAGTTTGTTGAATAAAGCCACCCATTCATTGTATGATAATTTCCAGCTAAAGCCTTTTTCTGCCCAATTCTCTGGGAATGGAATGTGTTTAATGCGCATTTCTTCTACCACCCAATCTCGATCGGTATCTACAAAAAACAGTTCTGTTCTAACCAATTGAACGGCATTGGGATTTCCCTCTGGTCGCCAGATAACATTTAGATTATTCTTTTCTAGATCTACAAGACTTGTTTGTCCCAATGTAATATTTCTAACAGGGAAAAACTCTGCTATTTCTTTTTTTGCATTTTCAGAAAGCACGGGTGGGATAGGAGGTTTTTGTGCTTCCAATGCTGCTTCGTATGCTGCAATTAGTTCTTCTAGACTTTCTTTCTTCTCTTGTGCGTGTGTGTTGATAGCCAATCCCAGAAAGGCTAATAAGATTATTTTCTTCATTTTATATTTGTTTTTATCCATTCTAGTTCGGTGTGGTTTACTTCGTTTGAAGTCCAATGTTCATTGATAGGAGTTACTAACTTTTCCTTTGGACAGTTTAATACGTTGTATACGCAATAGCTTGTAGTAGGAGGGCAGGTGTTGTCATTATACCCCCAAGTCATCCAAACAGGTACATTGATGAGTTTTGCAAAATTAACGACATCGTAGTATGCCATTGTATTTATTCTATCATCAGTGTTTACTGATGGGTATTTCTTTATCATATGTGGATAACCACCAGCTCTGCCAGCTTTGTATCCTGCCATGTCACTTAATGCAGGATGATGTGCAGCACATGCCGTTACTCTTTTGTCGAGTGCAGTTGTAATTAGAGCTAAGGCGCCACCTTGACTTCCTCCTTGTGCAATGATGTTTTTGCCATCCCATTCTGGTAATGTGGTTAGGAAGTCAATACATCTTATACATGCTAAATAGGCTCTTTTCATGTAATATTCCTTTGGGTTATCTAATCCGTTTAGGAAATAATTAGTATAGCCTCCATTAAAGTTTGCGCTGATTTCTGCAAATGTAGCAGCATCTAAATTAGGACGAATACCATGTATTTCTATATCCAATTTAATAAATCCCTCATCTGCATAAAACTGATATTTGCTTGGATTTAATGGTTTAATACCAGCGCCAGGAGGAGTTAGTACAACTGGATATTTTCCTTCCTTCTTTGGTTTACTTAAATAACCATATACATATTGCCCTTTCTTGAAACATTGTATTTTTACCAAATAACAATCAATGGTTTGGGTAGAATATTCAGGTGCAGGTGCAATCTCAATTTCGTATGGTACATTTGTTTTTTGTTCATTTAATTCGTTTTCCCAGAAGGAATGAAAATCTGATGGCATTTTAGTGTAAGGGAGAAGTTTCTCAGGTTCAAAACCGACTTTTACATGATGCTTGTATTTTTGCTTCCCTCTTTTTAGTGTAAATTCACAATCAATAAAACCAGGGACTTTGCTTGTACCGATGTTTATATTTGCTTTTCCTTGCTTGAGTGTGATGACTCCTTTATTGGTTTTATCCAACATTTCAGCGCCAAAAGCATATTCAATTTCTACATTATTTAATGGAATACCATATTCAAAGACACTCACTTCTATATTTGCCTTTTCTCCGGTTTTGTATATCCAATTATCGTGATCTGGTTGTGTAACCCACAAGATACTAGATTGATAGGGGTAATTCTCCGCTTGTATGTAAACAGAGAAAAGACAAAAGAAAAATGTTAGTAGATATTTCATTTGTTATATCAACTTAATATATTATGGTACAAAGATAATCATTTTGTCTTACTTTCGAGCAATTCCTTCATACGTAAAATTTCATCTCGGTAAGAGGCTGCTTCAATGAAGTCGAGTCGTTTTGCTGCTTGCTCCATAAGTTTCTGAGAGTTTGCTATGCTCTTTTCAAGTTGTTCTTTGCTGAGATACTGTAAGATAGGGTCTGCAGCAATGCTTTTCTGTTCTTCTGGAACAACGTATTTCTTTTTTGTGTTAAATTCTGCTGCTGCCAAGGCTGCTTTGTCGATTTTACCTTCATTTGTCACCTCATTAGCACCCAAAAGATCTGACATCTGTCTTTTCTTGACTACCTGTTTAGGCACAATGCCGTTTTCTTCATTGTATTTTAGCTGCTTGGTACGTCTTCTTTCTGTTTCCTCAATAGTTTTTGCAATACTTTCAGTAATTGTGTCAGTATAAAGAATTGCTCTACCATTTACATTTCTTGCTGCACGACCAATAGTTTGAGTTAATGAACGTGTATTGCGCAAAAAACCTTCATGTCCAGCATCCAAGATTGCAACTAATGAAACTTCTGGTAAATCTAGACCTTCTCTAAGCAGATTTACACCTATAAGTACGTCTATTAATCCACTTCGCAAATCATCCATGATTTTAACGCGTTCCAAAGTATCCACTTCGCTATGAATATATGTACATCTAATGTCCTGGTCCAGCATATATTCGGCAAGTTCTTCTGCCTGACGTTTGGTAAGGGTTGTTACTAAAACTCTTTCCTCCTTTTCAATACATTGATGAATCTCCTCCATTAAATCGTCAATTTGATTAGTGCTTGGACGAACAAGCACAAGAGGGTCGAGTAATCCTGTTGGGCGAATTACCTGATCAACAATCACTCCTTCGCTTTCCTGAAGTTCAAAGTCTGCAGGAGTAGCGCTAACATATATAACTTGATTGGTGAGTTGCATGAACTCATCGAATGTCAAAGGTCTGTTGTCTTTTGCTGCTGGCAGTCGGAAACCATATTCTACAAGATTCTTCTTTCTTGCTTGGTCACCACCATACATGGCTCGGATTTGAGGAACGCTTACATGACTTTCATCAATCACCAGAAGGTAGTCTTCTGGGAAGAAATCCATTAGGCAGTAGGGGCGGGTACCTGGTTCTCTGCCATCAAAATAGCGTGAGTAGTTCTCAATACCGCTGCAGTGCCCAATCTCTCGAAGCATTTCCATGTCATAGGTAACACGTTCTTTTATTCGCTTTGCTTCGATTGGTCGTCCTGTCTCTTCAAAAAACTCAACTTGCTTGGTCAAGTCATCTTCTATCTGATGGATTGCTCTTAATGTGGTTTCTTTTGTTGTCATGAATAGATTTGCAGGATAGATGCGGTATTCATCATATTCTCCAATTCTAGTCATTGCAACAGGATCCAGTTCCTCTATGCTGTCAATCTCATCATCCCAGAAAGACAGTCTTACAATATTATCAGAATAAGCAAGATGTATTTCTACATTGTCTCCTTTTACCCTGTATTTTCCACGTTCAGGAGCCATGTCGTTCCTGACATATAAACTATCGTTCAGTTGTCGGAGCAATACGTTTCTTGCAATCTTCATGCCACGTTTCACCTCTATGACGTTATTGTAGAAATCGCTAGGGTTTCCCATACCATAAATACAACTGACAGATGCCACTACTATCACATCCTTTCTGCCGGATAGAAGTGCAGATGTTGCTGCCAATCTAAGTTTGTCAATCTCGTCATTGATGGCAAGATCCTTTTCAATATACTGATCCCTTGAGGGGATGTATGCTTCTGGCTGATAATAGTCGTAGTAAGATACGTAGTATTCTACTGCATTGTTTGGGAAGAAACTCTTGAATTCTCCATATAGCTGTGCAGCCAGAGTCTTGTTATGACTTAGAATGAGCGTTGGTTTGCCAACGTTTTTAATGACATTGGCAATGGTAAATGTCTTGCCAGATCCAGTAACACCTAGTAAGACCTGTGCAGGAACTCCTTGCACAATTCCTTCCGTGAGTTGACGGATGGCTTCTGGCTGGTCACCTGTAGGTTTGAAATCCGAAGATAATTCAAAGTCGCTCATTTTGTATCTTGTATTACCTTGTAAAGGTACTATAAAAATCTTAAAACAGCTCTATAGATGTCTATTTTATATTAAAAAACATAGATTAACCTGATTAGAATTGTATATCTCGTGCTATTTTAGTAATTTTGCACCATATTTTGTAAGTATGAAAAAGCATATATTGTCAGCATGTTTTACTGTTCTGCTATTTTGCAGTTGCGGTAGTTACAATAAGATTTTGATGAGCACCGATTACGAGAACAAGTATGAGGCTGCCAAGGCATATTATGTACAAGGAAGCTATAATAAGGCTGCTACAGTTCTCAGTGACCTTATTATCGTCTTGAAAGGTACTGATAAGGCTCAGGAATCTCTGTTCATGTTGGGTATGTGTCATTATAACATGGGTGACAATGAAACTGCTTCAATTTACTTCAAGCAGTTCTACAATAGTTATCCAAAAGGAAATTTAACAGAACAGGCTCGTTTTTATTCTGGTAGAGCATTGTATAATGGCACGCCAGAAGCAAAGTTGGATCAGACAAATACAGTTCAGGCGATAGCAGAATTACAGTCGTTCCTTGATCATTATCCTACCTCATCTTTGCGAGACAAGGCTCAGTCAATGATTTTTGAATTGCAAGATCGTCTGGTTGAAAAGGAATATCTTTCTGCAAAGTTATACTATGATTTGGGTTCGTATTTTGGAAACTGTACAAGCGGAGGTAGTAACTATCAGGCATGTATTACAACGGTGCAGAATACTTTGCGCGAGTATCCTTATACAAAACTGCGTGAGGATTTATATATCCTAAATCTTCGTGCAAAATATGAATTGGCAAGACAGAGTGTCGATGAACGTAAGGATGAACGATACAGAGATGCCATTGATGAGTACTACGGCTTTAAGAATGAATTCCCAGAGAGCAAATATACTAAGGAAGCCGATAAAATGTTTGCTTCTGCCAGCAAGGAAGTTACAATTGAAGAAGAATAAAAATTAAATATAAACATATATGGATTATAAAAAAACTAATGCAGCTACCAACACCGTAACACGTGATGTTATGGATCTTTGTAACGACACAAATAACATTTATGAAAGCGTTGCAATTATGGGTAAGCGCAGCAATCAGATTGCATCAGACATTAAGACCGAACTTTCTAACAAGTTGAAGGAGTTTGCATCTATGAATGATAATTTGGAGGAAATCTTTGAAAACCGTGAGCAGATTGAAATCTCTCGTTTCTATGAGAAACTTCCAAAGCCAACATTGATTGCAACTCAGGAGTTCATGGAGAACAAGGTATATTATCGTAATCCTACAAAGGATAAGCTTCAGAATTCTCAGTTATGATACAGCGCATCCAGTCTTTGTATTTGCTCCTTGTATTAGTACTGACTATTGTATGCCAGTTCTTTACAATGGGTCGTTTTCTGGGTGGTGATGGTGAACCAATAGGAGAGATGAATAATTTCACCATTGTTCAGGCAGATAAGGTGGCTTACACCACTTGGGCATTAGGTGTATTGCTTATACTAGTTAGTATTGTAACATTCCTTTCTATTTGTCTTTTCAGAAAGAGAATGCGTCAGATTAGACTATGTTTGTTTAGTTCTATTCTGTTGATTGGATATTACATTGTATATGTGGTATTTATCTTTTATTTAATGCCTGAAGGTGGTTCTTTCCGTCCTGCATTAGCTGCATCTTTCCCATTGTTGGCTTTAATTTTAAATTGGTTGGCAATTCGCGCAATTGGTGCTGATGAAATGCTGGTACGTTCACTTGATAGAATACGATAGCATAAGTTATGATATAATTAAAGATAAGGAGACTCTTGTAGGAGTCTCCTTATTTGTTTCCGTAACTAGCGGGATATATTTACCTAACTAGGAAAATATTATTTGATAGTTGGATTCTTTGTTTTTATTAAATCGAATAGGTAGCCTAATCTAAATGTAATGGCATTATGACCAGAGCGTCCAAATACGCCTTTTTTGCTGTTGTCATAGAAATCTGCCAATCCATAATAGTATCTTGCTTCTAATTGGAAATGACCAATAGCGTTGCTGAATTCTAATCCTGCACCTGCAGAGATACCATAGTCGAATTTCCTATCTGGTGCCTTTCCGTATTGTTGATTACGGCGGTTCTCTGGATTCCATGGATCTCCTCCATAATGTTCTTTTTCAGAAACAAAGAAACCCATCTGAGGACCCATAATGATGTATCCTTGGAAACCTTTTCGTTCACGTCCCCAAGCTAATCTTGCTAGTAGGGGAACTTGAACATATTGCATGGTTCTGTTATAAGTATTTCCTGATTCGTCTTCAATCTCTTCTTTCCATCCAAGTTGTGAGAAATTCAGTTCCGCTTGGATAGCACAAACGCAAGTAAAGTATTTCTCGCAGGTAAAGCGAATCATGCCTCCGATATTTGGTCCTAATAATGAACCTTGCTTGATAGTTGGATTTTTAAAAGAGACACTACTCATGTTAACACCAGCAAATCCACCAATGGCAATGTCGTTTCTTGCATCACCAACCTGCGCGTAGCTTGCAGTCGCCAACCCTCCTGCTAACAATAAAGTTGCCAGTCTTTTCATCAGAACTCAACGTTTACTTTCTTGCTGGTCATGAAGTGAACAAATCCAACTTTATGATTAACAAATCCACCCCAATTGCTTACACGCTTAAAGTCGGTAAAGTTCTGGTATGGTTTGAAATCAACACTCTGGATGTTCTGCTCAAAGGCATCACCATATTGATTAATTCCCTTTAGGATATAATAGGCAGTGTCAAAACCAATGGTTGGAACACTTGGCATTCTGGTTGGGAGATCTTCCTTGAACCAATACTTGTACTTGTATGCAAGTTGCTTAGCATCCGAGTTATTAGGGTTAAACCAATAACGGGTGTACATATGTGTATTTAAGGTGTAGAATGCAGATTTTTCATCATTTGCAACCTGCAACCACTCCTGATGACCAAATAATGTTATATTGTATTTAGTATTTTTCTCTAAAAACTTGGTTAACTTTGGCAACAAAGTCTTTCTCAAAAGCTTAATGTCACATGAGTTTGGAACAATTACATTCTCTTTCTTGGTACTTAATTCTGCCAACATTTTCTCGTTAGAAGCGTCAACAGAAAGGATTTTATATTCTATACCATTAGCAGTACATGCGTCTTTGATAGCAGCAGTTAGTCCTCCACGTTGCGTGCTAGAATTGTTGTCATTCATAGCAAGAATGATAATGTTGGCACCCTTGAATTTTCTCATGAAATGTTCGGTAGTTTGAACATACTGACCACGTTCTGGATTGGTAATGAAGAGGAATGGATTGTTTTCAACAAAATCACCCTTTGTCATTACGACACGAATCTGATTTTGTTTTGCGAACGCAGATAACTTGCTTTGGGTGAGCTCTGCTTGTGGGCAGAACAGAACATTGCATCGCTTGATAAGGTCAGAAGATAAGATGCTATCCATCTTTTCTTCGCCTTTTCCGGAATCACCGATGATTATATCCATATTTACACCTTCCTTCTTCAAACTATCTGCTGCAAGCATAAATCCCTTGTAGTACATTTTTGCACTAAGATTCTTGCCACGAGTAGGACTGCTGAATGGAAGGATCAAACCAACTCGAATCTCATTAGGAGTCTGGATTTGTGGACGGTTTGCTTCAATCAATTCCTCGTCAGTTGGAATGATTTCCTTCTTTACAAGCATTGTCTTATAAGGAATGCAGATGAAAGTACCTTTTTTCAACTTGTAATTAGGATCGAGCATTTCAGGGTTGGCGTTTCTCAATTCCTCTTCGGTAATGTCATATTCGCGAGCAATGCCGTAAATGGTTTCCTTACGCTTTACCTTGTGCATGTCTCGGCATTTGTCTGTTACACCTTCTGGGCGGTCAATGACAAGAATTTCTTCATATTTTTTCTCCTCAATCTTACCATCTTTTACAGGGATGGCAATTGTTTTTCCTGCCTGGAAATTTGTTGCGCTCAGGCCTGGATTCAACTTACAGATGGCCTCGGCAGTTACCTGATAAACCTGTGTAAGATGGTAAAGAGTTTCACCTTTCTGAATAGTATGGTATGTAAACACTTGGTCCTGCGCTGCAAGGTTCAAGCAAAATGCAATGCTCAATACAGCAAATAATAGTCTTTTCATATAGCGGTTATATGTTCTTCTTGTTTATTGGTGCAAAGGTATTAAAAAAAACAACATCATTGTGTGTAAATTAAGATGTTTTTATCTTTTTATAAAAGGTATATAGAAGAAATTTTACTATCTTTGCGAGACAATTGAGATGAATGTATGAAAGAGACGGAAAACATCAATGTTTGGGGCGCTAGGGTTCACAATCTGAAGAATGTGGATGTGCAGATACCTCGCGACTCCTTGACTGTTGTTACGGGACTCAGCGGAAGTGGAAAGTCTTCTTTGGCTTTTGATACCATTTTTGCTGAGGGGCAACGTCGCTATATTGAAACATTCTCTGCCTATGCTCGAAATTTCTTGGGAAACATTGAGCGCCCTGATGTTGACAAGATTACGGGATTAAGTCCTGTTATCTCTATTGAACAGAAAACCACGAACAAGAATCCTCGTTCTACTGTTGGTACGACTACCGAGATATATGACTATTTACGTTTGCTTTTTGCCCGTGCTGGTGAGGCTTTCTCATATCTGAGTGGCGAAAAGATGGTTCGTTATACCGAAGAGCAGATTACAGAACTGATTATTAATGATTATTCCGGAAAGAAAGTAATGATTCTGGCGCCAGTTGTGAAGGCAAGAAAGGGTCATTACAAAGAACTGTTTGAGACAATCCGTAGAAAAGGGTACCTGAATGTTCGTGTAGATGGACAAATCCTAGAGGTGCTTCCTGGAATGAAGGTCGACCGATATAAGAATCACGATATAGAGATTGTTATTGATAAACTAATACCTTCGGAAAAAGACGATACTCGGCTGAAAAAGAGCATGTCAAATGCTATGCAGCAAGGTCAGGGAGAGATTATGCTTTTGCTGGTAGATTCAGAAGAGATTCGCCATTACAGCAAGCATTTGATGTGCCCTGTTACCGGTATTTCATATCGTGATCCTGCTCCTCATAATTTCTCATTCAACTCACCCCAAGGTTCTTGTCCTAAGTGTAAGGGATTGGGTAGAATCTCTCAGATTGATGAATCGAAAATCTTTCCTAATAAGGAACTCTCCATAGAAGAGGGCGGTATTGAACCATTAGGTAAATACAAATCTTCTATGATTTTCTGGCAGATTGAGGCTTTGTTGGAGAAATATGAACTGACACTTAAGTCACCTATCAAAGATTTCCCAGAAGATGCCATCAATGATATTATCAATGGTTCTGATGAGCGCATTAAGATTTCTGCAGCAACGATGCATAGCAGCAATGATTATTTTACCACCTATGATGGCTTGGCAAAATACATGGAGGCAATGACCGAAGCTGCCGCATCAGAGAAAGCGGATAAATGGGCAGAGCAATTTTCAAGAACAGTAGTTTGTCCAGAGTGTAATGGCGCTCGCTTAAATAAGGAAGCATTGAATTTCCGCATCTGGGAAAAGAATATATATGATCTTGCTAATATGGATATCAGCGAGTTGTACGACTGGATTAATGAGGTGGAAAATCATTTGTCAAGTCGTCAGCTGCAGATTGCTCATGAGATTCTAAAGGAAATACGTATAAGACTTAAGTTCCTACTAGATGTAGGCCTTGATTATTTAAATTTGAATAGAGCTTCATCTTGTTTGTCAGGAGGAGAAAGTCAGCGTATTCGTTTGGCAACTCAAATTGGTTCACAATTGGTGAATGTACTCTATATATTGGATGAACCAAGTATTGGATTGCATCAACGTGACAACGTCCGTTTGATTAATTCTTTGAAAGAATTACGTGATTTAGGCAATACGGTAATGGTAGTTGAGCATGATAAGGATATGATGCTCAATGCAGATTATATTGTTGACATAGGTCCTTTTGCTGGTAGAAAGGGTGGTCAGGTAGTATATCAAGGTACACCTGATGAAATGCTGAAAACCAATACACTTACCTCTCAATACTTAAATGGACAGTTAAAGATTCAAATTCCAGATCAGCGTCGTGAAGGTAATGGGAAAACATTGGTATTAAAAGGGTGCTCAGGTAACAATCTCAAAAGTGTTGATGTTACTTTCCCTCTGGGTAAGTTTATCTGTGTAACCGGTGTTTCTGGAAGTGGTAAATCTACACTTATTAATGAAACATTACAACCTATCCTTTCACAACATTTCTATCGTTCTTTGAAAGATCCAATGCCATACAAGGAAATCATCGGATTGGAGAATGTTGACAAGGTGGTAAGTGTGGATCAGTCACCAATTGGTAGAACTCCACGTTCAAATCCTGCTACTTATACTGGTGTATTTTCGGATATCCGAAGTATGTTTGTCAGTTTACCAGAGGCAAAAATCCGAGGTTATAAACCGGGCCGTTTCTCATTCAATGTAGGTGGAGGACGATGTGAAGCATGTGGAGGAAATGGTTATAAGTCAATTGAAATGAATTTCCTTCCTGATGTGCTTGTTCCATGCGAAGTGTGTCATGGAAAGCGTTACAACAGAGAAACACTGGAGGTTCGTTTCAAAGGAAAGAGCATTGCCGATGTACTCGATATGACTATCAATCAGGCTGTGGAGTTCTTTGAAAATGTACCTAATATCCTGAATAAAATTAAGGTTTTGCAGGATGTGGGATTGGGATATATTAAGTTAGGTCAGCCATCTACTACACTTTCTGGAGGAGAAAGCCAGCGAATTAAGTTAGCAACAGAACTGAGCAAACGAGATACAGGAAAAACTATATATATCTTGGATGAGCCAACTACAGGCTTACATTTTGAGGATATTAGAGTTCTGCTTCAGGTATTGAATAGATTAGTAGAAAAAGGTAATACTGTCATTGTTATAGAACATAATTTGGATGTTATAAAAATGGCAGATTATATTATAGATATGGGCCCTGAAGGTGGAAGAGGCGGAGGCAATGTCTTGTTTCAAGGAACACCCGAGGAGATGGTAAGGAAATGCAAGAAAGGATATACAGTAC
>JAGHTY010000144.1 GCA_018065125.1 Candidatus Minthousia equi | reverse complement strand
CCATAGTTGTATTTACATTCTTGGCATCTGGCCCTTCATGTTGTTCATCTGAGCCATCATGTTCTTCATTCCTCACCGGTTACCATCTTCATCATCTTGCGAGTTTGGTCGAACTGCTTGATAAGGCGACTCACCTCCTGCAAACTGGTACCACTACCCTTTGCTATTCGGGTACGACGGCTACCATTCAGGATTTCAGGATTGGTACGTTCCTTTGGAGTCATACTTAAAATGATAGCTTCAATATTCTTGAAGGCATTGTCGTCAATATCTACGTCCTTTATTGCCTTTCCTACACCAGGAATCATGGCAGCTAAATCCTTCAGGTTACCCATCTTCTTGATTTGCTGAATCTGACTATAGAAATCGTTGAAGTCGAACTTGTTCCTCTGGATTTTCTTCTGCAGACGACGAGCTTCTTCCTCATCATACTGCTCCTGTGCTCGTTCTACCAGAGAAACGATGTCACCCATACCCAGGATTCGGTCGGCCATACGATCTGGATGGAACACATCCAATGCCTCCATCTTTTCACCGGTACCTACAAACTTGATTGGCTTGTTTACTACGGTGCGAATAGAAAGTGCAGCACCACCACGAGTATCACCATCCAACTTGGTCAATACCACGCCATCGTAATCCAAGCGCTCGTTGAACTCCTTGGCGGTGTTCACAGCATCCTGACCGGTCATGGCATCTACCACGAACAAGGTCTCGTCTGGCTGAGTTGCTTCCTTGATAGCAGCAATTTCCTGCATCAGGGCCTCATCAATGGCCAAACGACCGGCAGTATCCACAATCACAGTATCATACGCCTTTGCCTTTGCCTCGTGAATACCTTCAAGGGCAATCTTTACAGGATCCTTGCTTTCAAGGTTCATGTAGATAGGAACCTCGATCTGCTCGGCCAAGACACGCAACTGCTCAATAGCTGCAGGACGGTAAACGTCGCACGCTACCAACAAAGGCTTGCGCTTCATCTTGTCCTTGAGCAACTTTGCCAGCTTTCCACTCAAAGTGGTTTTACCAGCACCGTTCAAACCTGCCATCAGAATAACTGATGGATGACCTTTCAGGTTCAGCTCTGCTGCCTCGCCACCCATCAATTGTGCCAACTCGTCGTGCACAATCTTCACCATCAGCTGACTTGGCTTTACGGCTGTAAGCACGTTCTGACCCAAAGCCTTCTGCTTTACGGTATCGGTAAATGTCTTGGCTACTTTATAGTTTACGTCGGCGTCGAGCAATGCCTTGCGCACGTCTTTCAACGTCTCCGCTACATTAATTTCGGTAATCTTACCCTCGCCCTTCAATATCTTAAACGAGCGTTCAAGTCTTTCACTAAGATTGTCAAACATAGCTTGTCTTTTTTATTTTAGGTGCAAAGATAGTGCAATTCTGCTTAACAGCAAACTAATACACTGCGTTTATTTTATTTCTTTCAGGAATAGTGTATTCTTTGCTTCGTACAGTTTTCTGAAATCATCGGCACACGACAGCGAAGGGGCAGGACCAAAATATTCTTTTGCTGCATTACGCCAATTCAGGAAATAGCTTAAAGAATAATTATCCATGATTGGCTTTAGCACACGGGTGTACCAATCTGCCACAGGGTTATTCTGGATGCCACACTCGGTCATGGCATACAACTTTCCGTTCTCGCTTGCAAACTTGCTGATGAAATCCAAATCGGCAGTAAGTCCACTAACAAAATCCTTCTCAGTTCCCCATTGATAGGCATCTTCACCAATCAGGAAAACACGGTCATTACCAGGATAACGTGCCAAGAAACGCTCCTTTGTCCAACCACCATCCAGATTTGGAGAGTAGCTCCATACCAAATTCAGCAAACCGGCATCGGTAAGATAATCCTGCAACATATTCCAGAGGGCATGATATTCCTCATCGGTACAGAGAGTTTGCCCCCACCAAAACCAAGAACCATTGTTTTCATGCCAAGGGCGGAAGATGATAGGAATAGGAGTTCCATCTTCTGTACGCAAAGATTTCAGGAAGTCACGCATACGCATCATCCACACACCAAACTTTGCAGCCTGAGAGCCACCAGGAAGAATGCTTTTTACTACTTCATTACTTGTTACATCCCATGCAGTACCTCCTGTTAGTGGATTACGAGGGTGCCAGCTTATGGTAATGATACCTCCACGCTTGTGATGTGCAATTACCTCTTCACGAATGCGAGTAAATGGCACACTGTCAAGGCTTTTCTTATCGGCCAGTTCAATGCCGCCCAGTTCAAATCCCATAACTGCAGGATAATCACCCACGGTAGCAACGACATCACTCTTTCCATAATCCCATTCCCATGTCAAACCATAGAAAGGATCATCCTGATGACCATACATGTAACCTTTCTTGTTCAACTTAGCCAAACGTTTTTGCAACTTAGCGGCTTGTTTCTTGGCAGCAGCACTATTCCATGTCTGCGCACTTACCTGAACAGATGCCAGCAAAAGAAACAACGCTGGCAACAATCTGAAAATTACTTTTTTCATTGTTTAAATGACTGATTTAAGATTTATTTGTGCGCAAAGATAGTAAATAGTCTTGAGTTATGGGTTATGGGGTTTGAGTTTTTTTGAGTCAACGAGTCAACAAGTCAACAAGTCAACGGGTCAATAAGTCCGTTGTCTGTTGTCTAATTGTCCTTTTAAACCTTTAACAATATAATAT
>JAGHTY010000005.1 GCA_018065125.1 Candidatus Minthousia equi | reverse complement strand
CAGCTGCTCCTGCAATGATGGAGGAATCTGCTGATTCAACAGACGATTTACCATTTTAAAGGTTTAAAGGTTTAAAGGTTTAAATGTTTAAAGGTAAATTAATAATGAAAGATTGGGTGAAAGTTGCTGTTGGAGCTTTAATTGTTATTCTTGCTATAATTGGTTATCAAAAATACCAAAGCAAGAAAAAGGTTGAACGAATACATGAACTTCGAGAGCAATACCATCAAAAAATGGAAAAAGAGAAGAAAGAACTGGATAAACAAATTAATGAAAGCCGTAAAAGATATAATAAAACTATTCAGGAATTCAACTCAATAATGGAAAGATAAAAAAAATCCTGCTTTCAGAAGAAGGCAGGATTTTTTGTTTTTATGAATTCATACTGATTAGGAATTCTTCGTTGTCCTTGGTTGTTTCCAACCTTGATTTTACTTCGTTCATTGCTTCGAGAGGATTCATGTCTGACAAGAACTTTCGCAATACCCACATGCGATCCAAAGTTGTCTTGTCTTGTAGCAGATCGTCTCTTCGTGTACTTGATGCCACAATGTTTACTGCAGGGAAGATTCGCTTGTTTGCCAAACCTCTATCCAATTGCAATTCCATGTTACCTGTACCCTTGAACTCCTCGAAGATCACATCATCCATCTTACTGCCGGTTTCGGTAAGTGCAGTAGCAATAATGGTAAGTGAGCCACCATTCTCGATGTTTCTTGCAGCACCAAAGAATCTCTTTGGCTTGTGTAGTGCATTAGCATCCACACCACCACTCAGCACCTTGCCAGATGCAGGAGAAACAGTGTTGTAAGCACGTGCTAATCGGGTTATAGAGTCGAGGAAGATAACTACATCGTGTCCGCACTCTACCATTCTCTTTGCCTTTTCCAGAACGATATTCGCAATCTTTACATGGCGTTCTGCAGGTTCGTCAAAGGTAGATGCGATAACCTCTGCATTGACGGTTCTTGCCATGTCGGTAACTTCCTCGGGGCGTTCATCAATCAGCAACATAATAAGGTATGCTTCTGGGTGATTTGCAGCAATTGAGTTGGCAATGTCCTTCATCAAGATGGTTTTACCAGTCTTTGGCTGTGCCACAATCAAGCCACGCTGTCCTTTTCCAATAGGTGCAAACAAGTCGACTACTCGTGCAGAAAGATTAGAGTAAGAGCTGTTGCTAAGTTGGAATTTTTCATCAGGGAAGAGAGGAGTAAGATGCTCGAAAGGAACACGGTCACGAACCTCTTCTGGAGTACGTCCGTTAATCATATCAACTCTTACCAATGGGAAATACTTTTCACCATCGCGAGGAGGACGGATAGGACCTTCAATTACATCGCCTGTCTTTAAACCAAACAACTTGATCTGAGATGCATTTACATAAATGTCATCAGGAGAACTCAAGTAGTTATAATCTGATGAGCGCAGGAATCCATAACCTTCGTTCAGGATTTCCAGAACGCCAGAGCCTACTACCAGATCATCGAAATCATATGGTTTCTCCTTTACTGCTGGCTTTTCAACAGGAGTGTTAGGGATATCATTATATTTTGATGGAGAAGCTATATAGTCGCTATTGATAAAAAGATCATCCTCGTTAGAGAGTGATGAGGCTTTTTTATTACTGAAATCGATATCAGTGTATCTTTGGAGGACTTCATCGTATGAAATCATAGATTCGCCAGAAACAGGTGCATCCTCAATAGGAATGAAATTGTTGATGTCGAGAATGGCATTGTCCTCTTCGCTTTCTTCCTCAACAACTTCGATTGGCTGTGGAAGTACTTCTTCTACAGGTTCTTCTACAGGCTGTGCCTTCTTAGTTATTCTTTTTCTAGGTGCTTTTGCAACCTTTTCCTCGGGTTCTTTTGCTGGTTCGGAAACAGTTTCTGCTTTCTCTGCCTTCTTTGCTGCAGTTCTGCTTTTCTTGGGTTTTTCAGGAACAGTTTCTTCTGCCTTTTCTTCCTTCTTGTCCTTTTCGGTTTCGTCGGTAGAAGCCTTGGCTGCCTTTTTAGTGGTAGTCTTCTTGGCTTTTGGCTTTTCTGTTGTTGCAGCAGAAGCAGCAACTGCCTGTTCGTCTAGGATTTGGTAAATGAGAGAAACCTTGTCTGCCTTAGCATCGAACTTGATATTCAGTTCATTGGCGATAGCATGAAGTTCCTCAATGGATTTTTTATCCAATTGTAACTTATTGTACATAGATTTTTAATTAATTCAAAATTGGTGATTTTAATCGGTGTTCTGATAACACTAAGAACTCATAGAATGTGCGATGATATGCAGTGCGGTTCCGATTATTTCAGTGCAAATTTATGTGTTTTTACTGAGAAAAGAAAATGAATTGAGTAAAAAAACATATTTTGTCTTATTTTTAATAGGAATATGGAAGTTTTTTTATAATTTAGCGCAATAAAACTGAGTAGTAATAATGACGTTCTTTAAAAAGATATTTAACTCACTTCGCTTCTGGCAAATCCTATCGTTGATTCTGCTATTGATGATTGCATCATCGGTGGCATTATACATATATAGTAGGCCAAGTGATGATACTTTTGTGATTGAGGACGATTTTGGAGGAAACTTGTTCCCCTCTGCTATTGTTTCTACTGCATCTACAGGTACGCAGGTGTATATTCCATCGTCAAGAAATTATATAGGTAATGCACAGTCGGAACTGGCATTCAGAATTCGTGCACCATATAATCTGTGCAAGATTCACGTTGAGGTTTCGTCAACTCCTTTCTTCCAGAAGTCGGTTTCTGATTTCGTGTTGCCAAAGAAAGATGTAGAGTATATGGTGTTCCCTGATATCCTATGGAACTATGAGGCATTGAAGAACAACTCTCAGTCGGTGCCAGTAAGTGTCAGCATATCTGTTTCTATAGGTAGGGAAGATGCAGTACAGAAGGTAAAGACCTATTCTGTTCGTTCTATCAATGAATGTTTGATTGGCTACAAGGATGCACAAATGAATTTCTACGATACCGGAATTTATTTTGCTGCCTACGTAAATGAGGAACACCCCATGATAGACCAGCTTTTACGTGAAGCACTGAATACAAGGATCGTTCGCAGATTTGTAGGTTTGCAGAATGGAGAATCGCAGGTTGACAAGCAGGTTTATGCTCTTTGGTTCATGCTACAGAAGAGGAATTTTACCTATAGTTCTGTATCGAACAGTATCTTGTCGTCAAACGTGGTTTTTAGCCAAAGAGTAAGAACACTGGATGATGCGTTGGAGTCGTCACAGATCAATTGCGTGGATGGCTCTGTGCTGTTTGCTTCTCTGATGCGTGCGATTAACATCGAACCAGTATTGATTCGTATCCCTGGACACATGTTTGTGGGTTATTACTCTGATAAAAAGAAAGAGAATCTTAATTTCCTGGAGACAACAATGCTAGGTGATGTGAATCTGGATGATTTCTTCCCAGAAGAGAACCTGGATTCATTGTCGGAAGGTAAATCTCAGACCGAAATGTCTCGTCTGACATATAACAAGGCAAAAGAATACGCAACAAAGAAATATAAGGAATTTGAGGACCAGATAAAAGGGAAAGGCCCTAATACCTTGTTCCTGCCAATTTCCAAAGAAACACGTGCCAAGATACAATCTATAGGCAGATAAAGAATAGCTATGAGTACAAAGAAATTTATATCTCCACAGGGATGGTTCTCTATCCAGTATCCATCCAACTGGTATGAGTTTGAAGATGCAGAAGAGTCTTTCCTTTTCTATAATCCTGCAAAGTGGGAAGGAAATCTCAGAGTCTCTGCCTTTAAGGATAAGTCACAGCATTACGCCGATCAAATAATGCAGTCGGAACTGAAGAATGGTGCCAAACTGCAGCAGATTGGAACATGGAAATGTGCCGTGTTGAAAGAGTCATTTCAGGAAGAAGGAAATTCTTACGACAGTGTTATCTATGTTACCGGAAGTGGCAATCTATCTGTTGAGGTATCTTTTACTATTGCCAAAGGCGGTTCTGTAAAAACAGCAGAAGAGGTTATTAAGACTTTGGTGGTAAGAGATGACAGAAAGCGTTATCCAAAGGAGATTATTCCTGTTCGTGTATGGGAGATTCATCAGATAAACGAAGCATTTGAATGGGTACAGAAGGCTGTCAAGAAGTTATTGAAAAAAGACTTTACCGGTAGTAAGGAAGATCTCAAGAAGCTGCAACAGGTTATAGATGGTGGTGTGTACAAGGATGGACAGAGAGAAACCTGGGAAGCAGTAGGTATTGCCTTTGGGGTTATTCTATATAACGAGATGAATGGTATGGAATGGGTTACGGTGATTGATGGTCATCGTGAGTATCCTGCCATGCAGTTTGCAGAAGCAGAGTATTACCTGGAGCCTATGCTATTGATTTGGGAAAAGAAAAGACTAGGTATCCCTTGCATCATAGAATCTGAATTTGATAGAATAAAGAAAGAAATAGAGGCTAAATTGTAATGGCAGTAGTTAATCCATATCTTCAGGTTGAAGGCCTTGACAAGTCATTTGGCGATTTAGTGCTCTTTGAGAATTTGTCTTTTGGTATTGCAGAAGGTCAGCACATCGGCTTAATTGCAAAAAACGGTACTGGTAAAACCACTCTGCTGAATATCCTTTCTGGTAAAGAAGGTAAAGATGCAGGATCGGTAATTTACAGAAACGACTTGTCTGTAGGTTATCTGGAGCAGAACCCAATATATCCAGAGGAACTGACTGTTTTGGAAGCTTGTTTCTACCATGGTAGTGAGGTTACAGAACTGATTCGTGAATACGAAGCATGCTTGCAGATTCCTGGTAACCCAGGTTTGGATAAGTTGATAGATAGAATGGAAGCTGCCAAAGCATGGGATTATGAAAGCCGGTCGAAACAGATCCTGTCTCAACTTAAAATCACGGATTTCAATCAAAAGATCAAGCATCTGTCTGGTGGTCAGCTAAAACGTGTGGCCTTGGCGAATGTGCTGATAGCAGAGCCTGATTTACTTATTCTTGATGAGCCAACAAACCATTTGGACCTTGATATGGTAGAATGGTTGGAAGGTTATCTGTCTCGCAAATGTCTTAGTTTACTTATGGTAACACACGACCGCTATTTTCTGGATAGGGTATGTGATGAAATCTATGAGATAGACAACCACCAGATTTATTCCTATAAAGGAAATTACAGCTATTTCATTGAGAAGAAACAAGAGCGCATAGATGCCAAGATGGCCGAGATTGAAAAGGCTAATAATCTATACAGGACAGAGTTGGACTGGATGCGCAGGATGCCTCAGGCTCGTGGTCATAAGGCTCGTTATCGCGAAGAACAGTTCTACGAGTTAGAGAAAGTTGCCAAGCAACGTATTAATGCAGATACCGTGCAGCTAAATGCCAAAGGCTCGTATATAGGAAACAAGATTTTCGAAGCATCACACCTTTGCAAACGCTTTGGTGAGCGAATTATTCTCGACGACTTTAATTATATATTTGCCCGTTATGAAAAGATGGGTATTATCGGTAACAATGGTACCGGAAAGTCGTCGTTTATCAAAATACTGCTAGGTTTGCTTCAGCTAGATAGCGGAAACCTGGAGATAGGTGAAACAGTTCGTTTTGGCTACTACTCACAAGAGGGGTTGACTTTCGACGAGAACCAGAAGGTGATTGACATTGTTACAGAGATTGCTGATTATATAGATCTTGGCGATGGACACAAACTTACTGCCATGCAGCTTTTGTAGCATTTCCTGTTTCCACCAGCCAAACAGCATAGTTATGTATATAAACTGAGTGGTGGTGAAAAGAGAAGGCTTTACCTTTGTACGGTATTGATGTCAAATCCAAATTTCCTTGTATTGGATGAACCTACCAATGACCTGGATATTGTTACGCTACAGATTCTGGAAGAATACCTCAAGAGTTTTAAGGGCTGTGTGATTGTGGTGAGTCACGACCGTTTCTTTATGGATAAAGTTGTAGACCACATGCTGGTGTTTAATGGCCAGGGAGATATTCGTGACTTTCCAGGAAACTATACTCAGTATCGCGACTGGAAAGAGGAAAAGCAGAAAGCAGAACAGGCGGAAAGTAAAAAGACTGCCAACGCCGGAGCAGATAAAAAAGTTCGTTTGAATGAGAAGCGTAAGCTTTCGTTTAAGGAAAAGCAAGAGCTGACACAGTTGGAAGTGGATATTGAGAATCTTGAAAATGAGAAGAAACAGATAGAAGAAGCCTTGTGTGGATTAGTATCTGATCCCGATGAGATTACCAAGTTAAGTAAGCGCTTGTCTGAAATAGATGAGGAATATGATGAAAAGTCGATGAGATGGCTTGAATTATCAGATATTTAATGGATGAAAGAATGTTGTTTGCGCAAACAACATTTTTTTGTTATTTATTTCACTGATATTAGATGGTGTTATCATTATAATTTGCTATTTTTGTAACGGTTATATTGATTAATTTGCAATGAGAAGAACCATTTTGAAACTAATCATGTGTTGCACTATGTTTATATGTAGTGTTGGTTCTTTGTTTGCACAAAATGTAGAAGACAATACTTATGGTGTGCCAGATGAGGTATATCTGAAGTTCAAAAACTATTATCAAAACTACCAAGACAAGACTTTGCTATTTTATGCGGATACGCTTCAGTCTATCTATAACTCTAACAAGAATGAAGCATATAAGCTAATGGCATACGAATTAAAGTCGGGGTATTATTTCTACATTGATGATGACCGTGCCTTTTTTGAAAACACCAGTTTAGGAAAGGAACTTGCCAAGAAACTAAAGATAGACATTGCCTATTTTACGCTTTCTGGTAACGAGGTAACCTATAATCTCTATACAAAAAACCGACGCTTTAACGCATTGCAACAAGCAAAAGCTTTGGTGGAAGAAGCTAAACAGACAGGTTCAAAGGATTGTATGTATATAAGTCAGAATGGACTTGGAACAGTTTATCAGGTAAGACGAAATTTTACTAAGGCGATAGAGTGTTACACACAAGCCTGTGATTTGGCTAAGGAATTGAGTCATCGAGGTAAGGTTGCAATTAGTATCCTTAAGTCATCCATAGCTCTATGTTACTTGAATATGTATCAATTTGAGCAGTCTTTGCAAGCTGCGAAGGAGTCGTATGAACTTGTTCCTGAGGATAACCTAGATGCCAAGTTTATTATGGCAAACTGCTATTATAGCCTTGAAGATAAGGAAAATTTCATGAAAATGTATGATGAAATACAGCAGGAACTAAATCGTGGCGGTTTTCTCTATAGTGAATTCCTGGTGTATTTGGATGCATATAAATATATCTTGACAGGTGAATATGAATCAGCATTAAATCAAACGGAGCAGTTTGAATCTAAGGAGAATGCTCTTCAGATGCAGGAGGAGATCTATGCAAAAATAGGTGCGTATGACAAGGCATACACTAAAGGGATTGAATTAAGAAACCTGAAGGATTCTCTGAGTTTGTCTGAAGATACCTCAGACGTTGATGAACTGAATAGCCAGTTGGATACAGTCAATGAAGTCTTGCGAAAGACAGAGATTGAGAGCTCTTTGTTCAAGACAGTTCTAATAGCACTGTTGATTGTCTTTGTCATGTTTGTAGTTTTTCTATACATTCATTTTTCACGAAGAAAAAAGAATATTAAGGAATTAAACCAGAAGAACATTGAGTTGCAAGAAGCAAAAGAAGTTGCTGATACAGCTAAGATACATACGGAAAAAGCACTGGAACAAGCAAGACAGGCGAATACGATGAAGACACATTTCATTGCAAATGTAAGTCATGAAATTCGTACTCCTCTTAATGCTATTTCTGGTTTCACTCAGTTGCTTCTTGATCCAAACATTGGTGTTGATGAATTGACCAAATCAACCATTAATGCTCAGATTCAGCAAAATGTAGGAAAGTTAACTCTGCTTATAAACAACGTGTTAGAGCTTTCTTCTCTTGATAGTAATGCAGCTTCATTAGAGGATGTTACTGAGATAGAGTGTAATACGCTTATTCAGTCGAGTGTATACTCTATAGCATCAAGTCATAATATTCAGTTCCTTTCAGATCTTCCTGATGATTACCAGATAAAGACAAGTCCTTCACTTGTTACTTCTATTATTCAGAAGTTGATTGATAATGCAGTGAAATTTGGTGAGAACTCTCCAATTGTTGTAGGATGTTCAATTATAGATTATCCTGGTAATGTAGCAATCAGTGTAGAAGATCAGGGTCCTGGTATTCAGAAAGAAGATGCAGAGGTTATTTTTGATCGTTTCAAGAAATTAAGCGAGTTTACTGCAGGCTTTGGACTAGGATTAAGTATTTGTAGAGCACAGGCAGAAATGATAGGTGGACAGGTGTTCCTGGATACAACCTATACTCATGGAGCTAAGTTTATTCTTATCATTCCTCGTTAATAAATATGTAGTCAATGGCAATTTGGGACCTATTTAAAAAGAAAGATACATCATCTGTGAATTTGGAAGTTCTTGATGAGGAAAATGTAGATATTCAGTCTGTATCATCATATATGATGAAGAATGAAAGCATTTTCTTTGAAGAACCTTATCCTGAAGATCTGGATGCATGTACATATCAGGATAAGTATCTTTTTCACCAGGATGTAATGCCTTAACCCTCTATTCCCTGATACTTTCTAATATAGATATCTCTTTGTGGAAATGGAATCTCTATGTGGTTTTCATTCAGCACCTCATAGACCGATTCCTTTATTTGTGCTACAGCAGTCAGTTTTGTGTTTACTGGTACCCAAACAATGAGGAATAAATCTACGCTGCTTTCTCCAAAGTCATTAAAGATAACCTGCACAGGACGCTTCTTGTTGTAGCATTCCAATGTTGAGATTTTGCTTGTGAGCATTTGCCTTACGTTTTCAACATTCGTTCCGTAAGCCACTCCAACAGGAATCTTAACCATTTCATAGCCATGGTTCTTTGTAAGATTCTTGAAGTTCTTGGTAAATAACTGACTATTGAGAAATGCCATTATAGAACCATCCAGTGTTTCGACTAGAGTAGATTGGTAGGTGATGTTTGCAACACGTCCTCTAACACCTTCCAGCTCGATCATGTCGCCAACGCGAACACGTCCTGTCATTAGAGAAACGCCATAGAAAAGATTCTCGATGGTGTCTTTCATGGCAAAACCTAAACCTGTTGACATACCACCTAATGCTACCAACAATCCAGAATTGCTAATATTTAGAATCTTCATTGACATTAATATATAAATACCCCAGCCAATGATAGAGATTACGTTCAGACCCAGTCCAACAACACCATTGTCGTTTCCGTGCTTTCTTTTCTTCGTTCGTTTGTAAAAATCCTTACTTAAGAAGATAATGTATCTAAAAATAAAGAACAAGGAAACGATAACTGATAATTTGAATATAGAAATGCTTAGATAGCCAGGAACATCAATATACCTAGTTAGGAAAATGGTTTTGCATATCTCTGTAAGGTCGAAAACCATTGCTGCCCAATAGATACTAATAAGCATGGAATTTACGGAAATAACAGGAATAATAACCTTGTATACAAGGTCGTAAACCCATGCATGAGCTATCTTAATTTCTTTTGTCTTCTCCTTGGCTTCTGCTGCTTTTTTCTTTGCCAGTTCAATCTTGTGAGCCTGATAGATGTGTAATAGTGTATAAACGCAGGTAACCGACTGGATGCATGTTAGCTGCATGTACCACCAGATAAGTACCTGTACGGCAAACAGAGTGTAACCCCACAAGGATGAGAGTGTACAGAATATGATTACACCCAGTGAAATGTATGCATAGAAGTAGTCGTATTTACTAATCTTACCATTATCATTCTTGTTGTGCTTGTAGATAGCAAATATCTGCCAAACAGTAAATATAATCAGGATAGGAGGGAAGATAAGGTTGACAACTTCATTAGGTATGAAGATGATACGGAAAACGATGACGATAAATCCTAGAATGAAAACAGGAAGATAAATTCTAAATGCACGCTTAATGCGTTCTGGATGTTTCCACATTCTAACAAGGATAGATACAAGCATTACTGCCATCAGTAAAGCATATTCTATTAGGTGACTTGCTGCCATGTGGAAGAAGTAGTTGTTTGGCATTGTGAGCCAGTTTAGCAACATTACAATGATGGCAAACAAGATAATGGTTGAACATAGTACCATGCAAGGACGACGTTCCTTAAAATGCTCATCCTTAAATGATTTTGGAATGAACCATTTCAATGTTACCCAACTTAGCGCAGATCCTATGAAGAGATATAAGAGGATAAAGCTAAAGAGGAAAATAACGATAGGTCCACGCCATGAGGAATTGGTATGCTTGTTAGGGGTATATTTCTGCGACATGCTGCGAACAGCCTGCATATAGTAAACCTTAAAATTAGAAAGAATGGTGATGTAGTTCTCTCCACCATTTACAAAGATATTGGTCCTGATTTTGTCGTAACGAGCTTTAGCATAATCGTTTAGTTCCTTTAAGCGATTCTTTACCCTGTTCTGTCTTTCTATCAGTTCTTCTATTTTACCCTTGTTGATAATCATTTGGTTGCGAATAGAAGTAGCAATTTCAATACACTCTTTTCGCTCTTCCTTTGCTTCTTCTGTCTTTAGAATGAAATCAGGCATTTTCTCTAAAGAATTAATAAGCGCAGCATATCTGTTTATCTCAATGGTAATCTTATCAACCCAAAGAGAAAAAGGAGAGATGCGTGAATTAAATGTTCGGTATTGCTCTGTTGCTTCGTGACAAGCATATGTAAGGTCGAAAACATAATCTTCTTTCTGGGAGTAGAGCATCAGTGATGTCTTATCTGCATTTTGCATAAACTCCAGCATCCTCTGGCTGAATCTGTCGAATGCATTACCAAACAGACGAGTGTTCTCAACCTGTTCTTTCTTTGCTTCTTGCAACTCGGCTTTTAGCACACAAAGAGTTTCTGCAAGGTCTTTTTCTTTAAGTACAGCGTTTGCAGGTAATGCGGCATTCAGTAATAACAAGAATGCAAGGATTATTTTTTTCATATGTATTATTTAATTCGACTTAGGTACTGATCTGTAACAGTAGATATGATCTCGGTTGCTATTTTGTTTGCTCTGATAGGGTCTATTCCGTTTTTTTCTATCAGTTCTTCTTCATCACGCTTTAAATCTTCAAAGCATTGTGTAGCTGCAATCTGAAAGTTTCGTTGCGTGCCATTCATCATTTGCTGATTGTAGATTTTTCCAAGAATGGCATCAGCCTTATGACGGAATTGTCGGCGGAAAATAACATCTAGCTTATTTGTTAAGACGGTATCATTCCATTCCTTCTCATCTTCGGCGGTGAAGAGTGAGTCGTTGTAGTAAATAGCAAGAGAATCCTCGTTCAGCGCATATTTAGAACGTGTTTCTATTACGCTGAAAGGTTCGTTTGCATTGTTTACAGGATCTACATGGTGCATTGGCTCGTCGGTGTATTCTTCACTAATCCAGAAGTATGCGCCAACCAGTAATGCAGCACAAGCAATGGAAATAAGGATGTTTCTTGATTTTCTGAAAATCTCTCTTCGGTTGATGACACTCTTCATTGCCCGGATTGACTCGTAGCGGTTCTGCGGATCAATCTTCGTAGCACGTTTAATCACAGCTGCGTATCTGTATGGAGTCTTACAGAAAGAGAAGATAAATTCTATGACTTTTCCCACTGCATAAATATCAGTCTTTGCATTAAGAGCAGCATTCTCTTCTCGTAGTTCCGGAGCAGCATATTCTGTGCTGGAAGGCCAAAGTTTAAATCGCAAAGGCTCGTAGAAAGAGCAGGCTCCCATCAGTTTTACGCTTTTCCCGCTTCGTGTCAATAAGATGCTGTGTGGGGTGAGGTCGTATTGATAGATGCCCTGGGTGTGCAGATAATTCAGCGCATTAAGGATTTCATTGATGATTCTTTCTACTTCTGAACTGTTCGTGACAAACGATGGATTTTCATAAAGAAACTGATCCAAGGAAATGTAATTTCCTTTTTCCATAATCATGGCATCTTCCTCCAACTCCATATAGCGAAGTAGGTTAGGGTGCTTAAGTTGCTGCCCTAATTCAAACTCTTTATTCCAATAAGAACGGAAACCCAACAAGTCTTTTGCTTCTGGTAAAGGACGCTTTAAAACAATACGGTGATTGTCTCTGGTCTCCAGAAGTAACTTGGATACTACATTGTGTCCAAGCTCGGTGCTTTTGGCTTGTGCTTTTATTATGGAATCAGAGTTGCTCATGATTTATTCTTTATTTATGCAAATATAGGTGTTTTTTTTGAATAAAGACATGGAAACTAAAAATATAAAGAGGTGTGTTCTATTTTATGACATTATGATTTGTAAAATTTGGTTGAAAATGCTACCTTTGCATCTTATTAAGCGTTAAATTACAGAATTAAATAATTATGCCAAAAATCTCCATCCGAGGCACAGCGATGCCCGAGTCGCCAATTCGCAAACTCGCTCCCTTGGCTTTTGCAGCTAAAGAGCGTGGCGTTCATGTTTATCACCTGAACATTGGTCAGCCTGACCTGCCTACTCCACGAGCGGCCTTGGATGCTATTCGCAATATCGATCGTACTATTCTTGAGTACAGTCCTTCACAGGGTTACTTAAGCTATCGTACCAAACTGGTGAATTATTATCAGTCGTACGACATTAATGTTAATCCAGATGAAATCATCATTACCAGTGGTGGCTCTGAAGCTGTGCTGTTTGCATTCCTAGCATGCCTGAATCCTGGTGATGAAATTATTGTGCCAGAACCTGCATATGCAAACTATATGGCCTTTGCTATTAGTGCAGGTGCTGTTATCCGTACCATTGCCACAACTATTGAAGAGGGTTTCTCATTACCTAAGGTAGAGAAGTTCGAAGAGTTGATCAATGAACGCACTCGTGCAATCTTGATTTGTAATCCTAACAATCCAACAGGTTACCTGTATACTCGTCGTGAAATGAATCAGATTCGTGATCTGGTAAAGAAATATGATTTGTATCTGTTCTCTGACGAGGTTTATCGTGAGTTTATCTATACTGGTTCACCATATATCTCTGCCTGCCACTTGGAGGGTATTGAAGATAACGTAGTACTGATTGATTCAGTTTCTAAGCGTTATAGCGAATGTGGAATCCGTATTGGTGCTTTGGTAACTAAGAACAAGGAAGTACGTAAGGCTGTTATGAAGTTCTGCCAGGCAAGATTGAGTCCTCCACTGATTGGACAGATTGCTGCTGAGGCTTCATTGGATGCACCAGATGAATATATCCGTGACACCTATGATGAATACGTAGAACGCCGTAAATGCTTGATTGATGGATTGAATCGTATTCCTGGTGTTTATTCTCCAATCCCAATGGGTGCATTCTATACGGTAGCTAAGTTACCAGTAGATGATTGTGAGAAATTCTGTGCATGGTGCCTAAGTGACTTTAACTACGAAGGAGAAACTGTGATGATGGCTCCAGCAAGTGGTTTCTATACTACACCAGGTGCAGGAAAGAATGAGGTACGTATTGCCTATGTTTTGAAGAAAGAAGACCTGGTACGTGCATTATTTGTATTACGCAAGGCGTTAGAGGCATATCCGGGAAGAGTAGAATGAACTTACCTCTTTTCATAGCCAAAAGATTATATAGCAGCAGGACTAGCACACAACGAGTGTCTCGTCCTGCTGTTACTATTGCTATTTTAGGCATTGCAATAGGATTGGCTGTGATGATTGTGTCGGTGTGTGTAGTACTAGGCTTTAAATCAGAAATCAAGGAAAAGGTTGTTGGTTTTGGTTCTCACATTCAACTTTCAAGTATTTACCGTGATAATATATTTGAATCTTCTCCAATTGCATGCAATGACAGTCTTTATCAAGTAATTAAGAAAATACCTGGCATCAAGAGCTATCAGCGATTTATAACAAAATCTGCAATCCTTAAAACTGATGAACAGTTTCGTGGTGCAGCCTTAAAGGGTATTGGCCAGGAGTATAATCTGGACTTCCTGAAGAAACATCTGCAAGAAGGAGAGTTCCCTGTATTTTCTGATACTGCGTCTACCAATAAGATTGTGGTATCGCGCCTTATAGCTGATCAGATGCAGCTGAAACTTGGTGATAAGGTTTATTGCTATTTCATGGATGAAAATATCCGTGCTCGTCGTTTCCAAATTGCGGGTATCTATCAAACCTATCTTTCCGAGTTTGACAAGAATTTCATCTATACTGATTTATATACGCTTAAGAAGTTGAATAGTTGGGAAGATGACCAGATGGGTGGACTTGAAATAATGATAGATAATTTTGAGGAACTAGATATTACCTATCGCAAGTTAATGAAAAAGGTAAACACTCAACTAGATCATTATGGAAATGCATATTATACTGCAAGCATTACCATGCTTTATCCACATTTGTTCTCATGGCTCTCCTTATTGGATATGAACGTATGGATTATTCTGGTATTGATGATTGCTGTTGCTGGTTTTACCATGATAAGCGGATTACTGATTATAATCCTTGAGCGTACACAGATGATAGGTTTGCTGAAAGCATTAGGCGCAACGAATAAAACAATTCGTCACGCCTTTCTGTATTTTGCAGTTTTCCTAATTGGTAGAGGTATGATTATTGGTAATCTGCTAGGATTTGGTCTTTGCTGGTTGCAGGATACCTTTGGTCTTATACATCTTCGTCCTGAGACCTATTATGTTGATACAGTACCTATCTTAATAAACCCACTACTTATCATTGCCATAAATGTAGGAACACTTATCGTTTCTGTTTTGTTCCTGGTAGGACCAAGTTTCTTGGTATCTCACATTCATCCAGCCAAGTCGATGAAGTTTGAGTAAGGATTATTTTCTCCTAAACTCATCCTTACGTGTAAATGATCGATGCATCTTGAACAAAAGATTATTCAAGGGTCTTGTCCATTCTCTCCAAGGTAAAGTTACATAAAACGTTTGACAACCTACACTCTTTGCCGACTTGTTAAGTGGAATAATACTACCAATCAGTAGGGTAATAATGCACAGAGCTGCAATGCCAATGTGGATATAATCCTGTTGGGTAATTCCCCAATATAGTTCTGCTGCACCTAGTAGCCAGCATAAATAGTTAATGGTACTTTGTAAGCCAAAGTAACGGCTAACCCAGCGACCTTTACTATTGTAATGCTTGCGGGTTTCCATATAGAACTTTTTGTCGGTAATCCAGTTTTTTAGTCTAGCAGGAGGTTCTTGTAGCATTACTGCTTCTGGGTTACACTCCATCCTGGTATTTCCTGGTTTTGCCATTTCATTAACTAGCAAAGAGTCTTCACCTCTTTTAAGAGCAAGATTCTTGAGGTATCCTTCGTTCTGTATGAAAGCAGACTTACGAACGGCCATGTTACCTCCGTCACCTCTGTATGCTAATCCGTTATAAACAACTCTTTTACTTATTTGCAGTTGTTCGATGAGACGGTCGAAAATAATGCGACTGTTCAAAAATCCCTTTTCCTTGCTATAGTTGCAGTATCCTAGCACCATGTCTGTTTGTGGTGTGAAGTTACGAGCCAACAAAGATAACCATTGGTTACTTTGTGGTGTACAGTCGGCTTCAGTAAGTACAACCCAATCATTCTTTGATGCTTTTATGCCCAATGTTAGTGCTAGTTTCTTGTGGCTTATGTAACGTGCAGAGGGAAGGGTATAGGTGTGATACAGATTTTTGTACTTCAGGCTTAGTTCTTTCAGTACATCTTCTGTGTGGTCGCTTGAGCAATCATTTACTACGATAACTTCAAAGTTTGGATAATCTTGCTCAAGTATGATAGGTAGATTCTCATTCAGTTGGAAAGCCTGATTGTGTGCAGCTATGATAACGCTGATGCTTGGTTTTTCTTCTTGGTAAGTAATCTTTCCTTTTTCAGATTGTTTATTCAAATAGGCTATACTACCATAGCAACGCTGCACCATTGATTCTCGGAGCAGCGTTGCCAAAGGCAGAATGCCATAAGGAATAAAAGACACAAGTGTGTTAATGTCCATTATGCAAAATCCTCAGTAATGTATCCTTCTGGAAGTTGACGGCAGTTGTAACCGCTTGCCATGATTTCACCGTATGCACCGGCAGAACGAAGGGCAATCAAATCACCACGATGACACTTGTTCAAGTCAAATGCCTTAACGAAAACATCACTTGATTCACAAATAGGACCTACAACATCGTAAGTCTCCATAGGTTCTTCACTGCTGATGTTCTCTATCTTGTGGAAGGCTTGGTACAAAGCAGGACGAATCAAGTCGGTCATACCTGCATCTACAATACAGAACTGCTTGTGTGTACCTTGCTTTACGTATAGTGTCTTGGTAATCAGTGTACCACATTGTCCGGTAACAGCACGTCCTAACTCAAAGTGTAGATACTGATCGTCATTCAATTTCAGGTGTTTTGCATAGGTTGCAAAATAATCCTTGAAATTAGGGATAGGCTGTTTGTTAGGATGTTGGTAATCAATACCCAAGCCACCGCCAACATTAATATGTTTAACCTTAATGTGTGCCTTTGCCAACTGCTCCTGCAATTCATTGATGCGATTGCAAAGTGCAACAAAGTCACCCATCTCTAGAATCTGAGAACCAATATGGAAGTGCAAGCCGATAAACTCGATGTTTGAAAGTTGAGCGGCTAAAGCAATAACCTTCTCCATGTCTTCCATGGCAATTCCAAACTTGTTTTCAGCCAATCCTGTAGTGATGTTTGCGTGAGTGTGAGCGCCTACGTTAGGGTTTATTCTGAAACAAACCTGAGCAACCTTGTTCTGTGCTGCTGCAAGTTCGTTGATAATCTCCAGTTCTGGAATACTCTCTACGTTAAAGCAGAAAATATTCTTCTCTAGTCCTAGATTGATCTCCCAATCACTCTTTCCCACACCTGCATAAACAATCTTGTTTGCAGGGAAGCCTGCGTTGATAGCAGCGCGGATTTCACCACCGCTTACACAATCTACTCCCAAACCAGCTTCACGTATAATCTTCAGTACCTTGTCGTTAGCATTACTCTTTACGGCATAGTGTACACAGAAGTTATTATACTTTCCAGCCTCTTCGTTTATGCATTTCAATGTCTCGCGTAGTATATTTGTATCGTAGTAGTAGAATGGAGTTTCCATCTTCTGAAACTTCTCTACAGGAAATGTACCTTTCATAATAGGTTGTATGATTCGTTTAGTCGTTGTTTATTCTTTATTAAATAATGTGTCGCTCAGAGCCTGCAAAGCGCGTTTCTTGTCTTCCTCCTTGATAAGGAATGAAATGTTGTAGTTGCTGCCACCATAAGAGATCATTCTTACAGGAATGTTACGCATTGCTTCGGTAGCCAATGTCTCGAAACCAACATTGTCCCAAGTCAAGTCGCCAACAACACAAATAATACACATGTCCTTGTCAATTGTTACAGTACCATACTTCTTCAGGTCGGCTACAATCTCGTTCAAGTGCTTGGTGTTGTCAATACTCATCGATACGCCTACTTCACTGGTACAAACCATATCGATGCTGGTTTGATAGCTTTCGAAGATTTCAAATACCTTGCGCAGGAAACCATGTGCCAAAAGCATACGGCTACTCTTAATCTTAATAGCAGTAATGTTGTCCTTTGCAGCAACAGCCTTGATTTTTCCATGCTCGGTGTCATTGCTGATGGTTGTACCAGGAGCAGTTGGATCCATAGTATTTAACAAGCGAACAGGAATACCTGCATACTTTGCTGGCTGTACGCATGTTGGGTGAAGGATCTTTGCACCGAAGTAAGCCAGTTCTGCAGCCTCTTCAAAGCATAGACGACGAACAGGAGAGGTCTTGTCCACAATACGTGGATCATTATTGTGCATTCCGTCGATGTCTGTCCATATCTGGATTTCCTCTGCATTTAAGGCTGCACCTAACAATGAAGCTGTATAGTCAGAACCACCACGCTGCAGGTTATCGATCTCGCCATATGCATTACGACAAACGAAACCTTGTGTAATATAGATTTCAGCACCTGGGTTAGCCTCCAAGGTTGCCATTGCCTTCTCGCGGATGTAGGTAAGGTCTGGCTCTGCGTTTTTGTCGGTACGCATAAAATCCAGTGCGTTCAGCAGAATAGCATTAACACCCTTCTCCTGCAGATAGTTGGTTACCATATTTGTACTCATCACTTCGCCTTGTGCCAAGACAGCCTTTTCCTCGAACATGGTAAAGATGTCCTTAGTGAATGAGTGGAGATACTCAAATTCTTCCTTCAGGAAGTCGAGTGTCTTTTTCTTGTATTCTTCGGTAGAGAACAACTCCTCTACATGCTTGATGTACTTGCGCTCCAACTGGTTGATGATTTCGTTTGCACCATCTGGGTTCTTTTTGTACAGATAGTCAGAAATCTCTACCAAAGTGTTAGTTGTACCTGACATTGCAGACAATACAACCAGTTTTTGTTCTCCGTCTTTCGTAATAAGTTCTGATACATCCTTCATGCGCTGTGCGCTACCTACTGATGTACCACCGAATTTCAGTACTTTCATTGCTTTTTATATTATAAATCTTCTTTGTTTTCTATAATTACCTCGTTCATGTCAACGCTTGTTTCTGCAAACGCCAAAGCTCCCATTGCCATTTCATCCATATCGAAAGGTTTGTTGAACTCTTCTGTTATTTCTGTCAGTAGATGGTCTTGGCAGCGGTACACCACACCAGGGTAGGCGCTTACCAATCCTAGGTTATGGGTAGACATAACGACCGAAGAACCGGTTTCACAAACCTGTCTTAATAACTCAAGAATCTTGCGGCCTGTTTCTATGTCAAGGTGTCCGGTTGGTTCATCTGCCAAAATCAACTTGGGGTGGTTCAGGATAGCACGTGCAATGACAATGCGCTGCTGCTCTCCACCACTCAACTCACTTGGCATTTTGTAACCCTTGTTGGTCATTCCTACCAACTCTAAAACCTCGTCGATTCGTGGTTTTATGTCTTTCTTCTTCCATCCGGTAGCACGTAACACAAAAGCAAGGTTCTGCTCAACAGTACGGTCGCTCAGTAATTGAAAATCTTGAAAGACAATACCTACTTGTCGGCGTAGTTCCTGCAATTTCTTACGTTTGATTCCGCGTAGCTTGTAACCCAGTACTTCGCCTTCTCCATCGGCAAACTGCTTTTCTCCATAGATGGTTTTTAGTAAGCTGCTCTTTCCGGAACCTACACGACCGATAATGTAGATGAATTCTCCCTCATCTACATGAAAGTTCACGTCGTGCAGAACGCAAGCGTCACCGTGATAGATAGAAACCTTTTTATAATCTACTAACATGCTTTTTATTAATGTTTATGCCAGTTAGGGTCGTGGCGAACCTGAAGTTCCTTGGCTAGGTCTTCAATACGCAACCCCTTGGCAGTAAGCAGTACAATCAAATGGTAGAACAAATCACTGCCTTCGTAAATCAAGCGGTCGTTAGTGCCGTTTACGGCCTCGATAACAGCCTCGAGTGTTTCTTCGCCTACCTTCTGTGCCATTCTGTTGATGCCATCCTTGAACAAGCTTGTAGTGTATGAACCTTCAGGCATTTCCTCATGGCGTTTCTCGATGAAGTCCTGCAGGAAAGTCAAGAACAACAATGGGTTTGCTTCGTTCTTCTCGTTCCAGCAAGTATCAGCACCTGTGTGACAAACAGGACCTACAGGATTTACCTTAACCAGCAGTGTATCGTTGTCACAATCGTTGGCAATGCTTACCACCTTCATGAAGTTACCGCTTGTTTCGCCTTTTGTCCACAACTCCTTGCGGGTACGGCTATAGAAGGTTACCAAGCCTGTTTCTATGGTTTTCTGGTAAGCTTCTGCGTTCATGAATCCCAGCATCAGCACTTTTAGTGTCTTGCTGTCTTGAATGATGGCAGGAACCAATCCGTCCATCTTCTCAAAATCAATTGTATCTACTCTTATATCCATATTCTAAATTCTAATCTCTATTCCTTCGTTAGTAAGATATTGTTTAAGTTCTGCAATTCCAATTTCTCCAAAATGGAAAACGCTTGCAGCTAGAGCGGCATCTGCATGACCTATCTGGAATGCATCGCGGAAGTGTTCCATCTTGCCTGCACCACCAGAAGCAATGATTGGTATTGGCAATTCATCTGCCAAACGTGCCAAAGCTTCGTTTGCAAAACCAGTCTTTACACCATCGTGGTTCATCGAGGTAAATAGGATTTCACCTGCACCACGGTCGGCTGCTTCCTTGGCCCATTCAAACAAACCACGCTCGGTTTCAATACGGCCTCCGTTTAGGTAGCATTTCCATCCATGATCGGTAAGTTTAGCGTCGATTGCCACTACGCAAACTTGTGAACCAAAACGTCCGGCAATCTCATTGATTAGGTCAGGACGTCGAACAGCAGCAGAGTTTACGCTTACCTTGTCAGCACCTGCTGAAAGCATACGATCTACGTCGCTCAACTCATTGATTCCTCCGCCTACGGTGAAAGGAATGTTTATCTTGGCTGCCACACGACCTACCATATCAGTGAAGGTCTTACGACCTTCGTGGCTGGCTGTAATGTCCAGATATACCAGTTCATCGGCTCCCATACGACTATAGGCGGCTCCCAGTTCTACGGGGTCACCAGCTTGACGAAGGTCCACGAAGTTGGTACCTTTTACCGTCTGGCCGTCTTTTACGTCCAAGCAAGGTATGATTCTTTTTGCCAGCATCTTATTCGTGGGTTTTAATAAACTGGTTAATCTCTTCAAGTGTCAAGCTTCCTTCGTATATGGCCTTTCCGGTTACTACTGAATGAATGCCTGCCTGGTTTAATTCCTCGATGTCCTGAATGCGACTTACGCCACCGCTGGCGGTAAGTTTCAGGGTAGGGAACTGCTCCATAATCTGTTTATATAGCTCTATAGATGGACCTTTCATCATTCCATCCTTAGAGATGTCTGTACAAAGTACACGGGTAACGCCTGCATCAATATACTTCTTGAGGAAGTCAATAAGGTCGATTCCGCTGCCTTCTTTCCAGCCATTGATGGAAATCTGCCCGTCTTTAGCATCTGCACCAAGGATGATGCGGTCGGTTCCGTATTTCTCTAACCAGCCTAGGAACAAGTCTGGATTCTGCACAGCAATACTGCCTACGGTTACCTGGCTAGCTCCATTGGCAAATGCCAGTTCTATATCTTCGTCGGTCTTGATCCCACCACCAAAGTCGAATGTGAGACTTGTCTCAGCAGCCATACGCTTCAGGATAGGTATGTTCACAATGTGCTTGGAACGTGCGCCGTCAAGGTCTACCACATGGATGTGTTGAATGCCGTAACGCTCAAATTCCTTGGCCACCTCAATAGGGTCATCGTGGTAGCAGGTCTTGGCTTCATAGTCGCCTTGCTGTAAACGCACGCACTTTCCATCAAGGATATCTATTGCTGGTATAATCTGAATCATGGTTACTTTGACATGTCTAAAAAGTTCTTGATAATAGTTTCACCTACCGTGCCGCTTTTCTCTGGGTGGAATTGAGTTGCCCAGAAGTTGTCCTTGTGAAGGGCTGCACTGAAAGGGTGAATGTAATTGGATGTAGCAATTGTACTGCTGCAGGTTGGAACGTAGAAACTATGCACGAAATACACGTAATCATGTTCCTTGATGTCCTTGAAAAGCGGTGTCTGTAGGTCGGTCAGCGCATTCCATCCCATATGTGGGACCTTTTCTTCCTTCACTTCTGGAATGAACCTCTTCACGTCTACATCAAAGATGCCCAGACAATCCACGTCTCCTTCCTCGGAGTGACGACACATCAGTTGCTGACCTACGCATATGCCAAGAACTGGCTGTTTGAACGAGCGTATCATCTCATCAAGACGATGCTCTTTTAGGTAGGTCATAGTGGTGCGGGCGTGACCTTGCCCTGGGAAGAGGATGCAGTCGGCCTTTTGCAGCAATTCTGCGTCATCGGTAATGACAGGTTCCACTCCTAGGCGATTCAGTGCGTGAACCACCGAGAAGAGGTTACCTGCATTGTATTTTACGATGGCAACTTCCATTAGCGTGCCAATCTTTCGATTTCATCCAAGGCCTTAACCCAGTCGGTGTCAATGCTGAATGGAGTAATGCAACCCTTTTCCTCGATGTATGCCTGAGTCTTATCAGTGTCAGGATCATTGAACAATGGGTTGTTCAGGGTAGCATTTACGAACAACTGAGTTACCTGCAGTTTCTTTGAATCTGCAGTATTCTTCATTACGGTTAGATAACGCAACAAGAAAGTGTCAAGGCTGTAAGCCTGATTGTCAAGGAAAGTTGTGGTAATATTGCGTCCAATTTTCAGCGCATGGTTCTTCATGTAGTTCAGTGCGGTAAGCTCAAAATCATACTTCTTGACTTCATAGTCGTTTGCAGAGCTTTTGCCAACCTTTTCTGTACACTTGTTATACAGATAGTTGTAAACGTCCTGAGCCTGTGAATTAACGCTTGTTGCTACAAGCAACATCATGCATAAAATCAATTTTTTCATATTCAAGTAACTAATTGGTTGAAATTCTATGCAAAGATACTCATAAATAGCAACCTAATCAAATAAATTTGATATTACTTGTTTCTTTTAAGAAAAATTTCATGATTAAAGCATGGTGGAAGTTCTTCTTTGTAGTGTGTAACCATTACAAGTGTCTTGTTCTGACGCTTAGAGAAGGTTTGGATGATTTCCTTCACAAGGGCACGATTGGCCAGATCAAGACCATGTAAAGGCTCATCAAGAATAAGCAGGTCGGGGTCTTTTACAAAAGCACGTGCCAAAAGTACCAAACGCTGTTCTCCGCTACTGATTTTCAAGAAAGTCTTATCCTTCAAATGACCGATGCCAAAGATGTCCATCCAAAACTCGCAAGTGCTGCGCTGCTCGGGCTTTGGACGTTGGTAAAGACCTACAGAATCATGAAGGCCGCTGGCTACAATATCGATGGCTGGTAAGTCTTTCAGATATGCACGATGCATTTCAGGACTTACATAGCCAATGTGACGCTTAATGTCCCAGATGCTTTCTCCTGTTCCTCGCTTTTTGCCAAATAGTCTGATGTCGCAGGCATAACTTTGTGGGTTATCGGCACATACCAAGCTGAGCAAGGTACTTTTACCAGCACCATTTTCACCACTCAGTGCCCAACATTCACCCAGGTTAACTTTCCAATCCAGTTCTTTCAGGATTGTACGTTCTCCATAGCAGATGGATACCTTTCGGAAGTCGAGAATTGAGTCGATTTCACTATTGCTCTTGGCTAGTGACTTGTCGCTATAGGGGTAGGATAGAATGGCATTTCTCTTATCCTCAGTCAACTGCGTTTCTTCTATTTTCTGCTGATGTTCCAGATAGGTACTTCTTGTTACTTTTGGATGAATGTTTCTTCCTTCAACTTCTATCACATGTGTGATGAATTCTGGAATATCATCTGTTTTTGAAAGTACCAGAAGAATCAGCACTTCGTTTATTTCACTCAGCTGTGTTAATAGTTCTTTCAGCTGGTCGCGCGTTGCAGCATCAAGACCTATGAAGGGATTGTCTAGAATTAGTACGCGAGGACCTGTCAGTAGGGTCTTTGTTAGTGTAAATTTTCTAAGTTCCCCGCTAGATAGCAAGATAAGCGGTTTGTCAAGTAAAAGATCCAACTTGAATGTCTTGTAGATGCGTTGAATAGTTTCGTCGCTAGGTGCCAGATGTTCGTTCATGGCGTGCCTGCGTGCCTCTTCTAGTATGTCGCCTACAAGTGGCATGTCTTCGGTGTCGTGCTGGTTCCAGCGTTGCTGATAGTAATATGTTTCGCGATTGCCGCGTGAATAGTATGTTCCGTCGCTATCGCCATAGCTGTCACGGAACGAGATGTATTTGATGTTCTCGTAGGCGTGAGTCTTTGTCGAAGGACTGAAATCGTACAGAGGTGTTGTAATCAATAGAGCATGCTTGCCGGTGATTACATCTATCAGCATTGACTTTCCTCCACCATTAGGACCTACAATAGCAACCTGTTCTCCTGCAAGGATTTCAAGGTTGATAGGTGCGTTAAAACGATAGTCGGGGTGGCGTACTTTTCCATCTTTTATCTCTATGATTTTCTGCATACTATTCTAATTTATTAAATCTTTCGTTTAGTTATCTTGCTAGAGTTCTTATTTACAAAATCCTTCCATGATTTACAAGTGGAATCGCTTACCGGACGTCCCATCTGTAAGTAGTGACAATAAGCAGCAGCCAGTGCATCGGTAGCATCCAGATGCGTTTGCATGTCTTCGTCGGGAATGTGTAGCAGTCGTTGCAACATGCCGGCTACTTGTTCCTTGCTTGCATTTCCGTTTCCTGTAAGTGCCATTTTAATTTTAAGGGGTGCATATTCGTGAATAGGTACGCTATGATGCACTGCTGCAGCTATAGCTACGCCTTGCGCACGACCAAGTTTTAGCATACTTTGCACGTTTTTGCCGTAGAAGGGAGCCTCGATTGCCATTTCATCTGGCAAATAACTCTCGATAATGCCCCATACACGCTCGAAAATATGCCCAAGCTTGGTATATGCATCTGATTCCTTGTGCAGATCGATAATACCCATACAGATCATCTCGGCCTTGGTTCCTACCACCTTGATTAGCCCGTAGCCCATAAAGTTGGTACCAGGGTCGATTCCCAATATAACTTTTTCCTTTACAGGTTTAAGCATTATTCTATGATTTCCATCATGGTAGAGAATCCTACCACACGTTCATTGAACATCTTAATCATCTCTTGCTCCAGTTGCTGGCCTACCTGTACGTGCCAATGGTGCAGTTTCAGAGTACTTTCTACCTCGAATTGCAATGAAAAACATTCGTTGTCTTGCTCGCGGTGACTAAGTATTCGGGTTAGGCGCGGATTCTTTAAATCGCCCTGCTCCACGGTAGTGGGGATGTACTTTTCGTGCAGCCACACCACAAAGTCGCGTGCGTCATTCAAGTCGGTTTGAAAAGTTGTATTGATAATCAGCATTTTTGCATTCTATTAAATTTCATGCAAAGATAGTGCTTTTTTGCGAAAGGATAAAGGTTATTGTCTATGAATTGTACGAAAAAAATGGGTAAGTAATATACTTTCAAAAGCAATGACTTTTTATAAGATAACTTATCCTTGTTGCTAGGGTTAAGTTAAGCTTTGTGCCATAGATAAGTTATGATTAGAATATGGTTTAGAGTGCCTTATTTTACATCAACGTTCTTAACTAACTTGCCATTTGCATCATAGATGCGCAATACATCGTAGCGTCCACCTTCGCTATAGTAGGAAAATCCGTTCAGGATAACAAAATTATTCTCTTGGGTAAATCCAATGGGGTTGCCCCAACCTAACTTGATGAACTTGCGGGTTTTCAAGTCGATGATTACTGAATAATCCGTATGAAAGTTGAAGCATTCGGTGATGATAAGGCGGGTAGGTTCGCCCTCGTAGAAACAAGCACCTAGCAGATTGCTTAACTGCCCCATGCTATCAGGTTCGTTAGCAACACGCTCTTCGGTATCCGAGGTGAAAAGCTTGAACATACGTTTTGTTTCCTTGTTCAGCACATAAACGCCAATTTGGTTGGCTTCATCTTCCTGTCCCTGCTTCTCTATCTTAAAGAATACTTTGTACTGCGAGTTTTCGGCTTGCAAATCCATATCCTGTGCAAACAATGGGGTGGTGCAGCACAGTAATAAAAGTAGAAATAGTTTCTTCATAGTTGTGTTTTTTTGAATTTACTGCAAAAATACAAAATAATATGTATATATTTGCAGTTGATACAAAAAAAAGGATATTTATGTCGAAGAAAAGTAACTTTGTCTTGAAGGTGTTTTCTGGTTTGCTGGCATTGCTTGGATTTTCATCATGCCAGATTTTCCAGCCAAATATGTATGGTGTTCCTAAGCAAGAATGGGAGCAGAAGGACAAGGACATTAACAGATATAAAGTTATGTATGGAGGTCCTCCTGTTGATTACAAAAAGATGGATGTTCAAGCAACCGATTCTGTAAAGACAGAGATACCTGTAGAAAGCAAAAAATAGTTAAATCCACATGATTCATGCAATAAAAGCTGTCTTTTGCGATTTTTAGGGTAGAAGACACTTAATTTTTTAGAATTATGAAAAAGAAAAATAACATTGGCATTACAACCCGCGTGTTGGGTGGATTTATGAGTATTCTTGGGTTTTCAGGATGCGATGCGTTAAATGAACCTTTATGTATGTATGGATCTCCTTCTGTTGATTATAAAGTATCGGGTGTGATAACAGATTCTGATGGTAATCCTTTAAAGGGCATTCAGGTTGCGTTATATCCAGATACAGTTTATACTGATGAAAAGGGAGAGTTCTCAATTCCTGAAAGAAATATTTCATTTACTCCTCCTATCAAATTCACAGACGTTGATGGAGAAGAAAATGGCGGAGAATTTGAAACAGTTGAAAAACAACTTGATAGCTACGAAAAGAAACAAATAAAAAAGGGTAGTGGTTGGTATAGCGGATCCTACGAATATACAGTTAAGCAATCTCTGAAAAAAATAGAAAAACCTACAGATGGTGAGTAAAAAGGAATTATCACTCCGACAGCGATTGGCGCTTGAGATACACCGAAAGATGCAGAATAGAGTAATCAAGGAACATCCCTTGAAACAGCTGTTCTGGGAATGTACTCAGCGTTGCAATTTGTTTTGTAGGCATTGCGGTAGTGATTGCAAGAAAACGGCTCTGCAGCCAGATATGCCAGCACAGGATTTCTATAGGGTATTGGATCAGATAGCAGAGCGTACCGACCCACATAATGTTTTCGTAGTAATTACCGGTGGTGAACCATTGATGCGCGACGATCTGGAGGAATGTGGACGTACCATTTACTTAAAAGGATTTCCTTGGGGAATGGTAACAAATGGATTGTTCCTTACTCCTCAGCGCCTGAAATCTCTTTTGGCAGCAGGTATGCACTCGGCTACTGTAAGTCTTGATGGTTTTGAACCCGAGCACAATTGGATGCGAGGGCATAAGGATAGTTTCCAACGTGCTAGTGAAGCAATAAAGATGTTGGCACAGACACCTGGATTTGTGTTTGATGTGGTGACTTGTGTGAACAAGCGTAACTATACTCAATTAGAAGAATTTAAGGATTATCTGATAAGTCTTGGTTTAAGGGATTGGAGATTGTTTACGGTGTTTCCGGTAGGTAGGGCAGCAAAGAACGAAGAGTTGCAGCTTTCTCCTGAAGAACTTCGAGGATTGATGGAGTTTATACGTAAAACGAACAAGGAAGGTCGCATCAAGGCAGATTATGGATGTGAAGGTTTTCTGGGTCGTTATGAAGGCTATGCTCGTCGTCATTTCTTCACATGTCAGGCAGGCATTTCAGTAGGTTCTGTATTGATTGATGGATCTATCTCGGCATGTGCCAGCATTCGTGCAAATTATCATCAAGGTAATATTTACCAGGATAATTTTATGGATGTGTGGGAAAACAAGTTCCATCCATACCGAAACCATGAATGGATGAAGAAGGGTGAATGTGCAGATTGCAAGTTCTTTAGGTATTGCCGTGGAAATGGAATGCATCTACGCGATGACAATGGCAATCTTCTATTTTGTCACTTAAAAAGAATTCAGGAAGAATAAAGTTGAAGAAACCATTACAGCTCTCCAAAGAATTGTGCAATGACTTCCTTAAGGTCACGGCTCATGATAGGTTTGGTAAGATAACCATCGGCACCCATAGCCATTGCCTCTTCCTTGTCACCATCGAAGGCGAATGCTGTTTGCATAATGATGGGAAGGGTAGGTTTGATTTTCTTGATTTCTACCAATGCTTTCAATCCGGTCATCTTTGGCATTTTATTGTCCATAAATATCATCTTCACATCGTTCTCAAGAGCCATCTGGACAGCTATTTCGCCATCCTGTGCCCAAAGAACAGAGAACTGCTTTCTTAGGAGTACCTCCAGGTAACGATAGTTGCTGGAGTCGTCTTCTGCCACAAGTACCAAAGGTTTTGTTTCCATGATTGAAGGTTCTTATTTAGAGCGGTAAGCGGGACTCGAACCCGTGACCCTCGGCTTGGGAAGCCGATGCTCTACCAACTGAGCTACTACCGCATTGTTTTTTGTTACGCAAAGATAGCATGAATATCTGACTTTTTGTGCTTGATACTTCTTTTTTGCTGCGTTTTTTAGCATTATTTTAATTTTTTCATTACCTTTGCTTGCAAAAATAATAGAAGGAATAACGCAATGACACTTATAATAGTAGGCATATTGTTGATTGGCTATTTCTTGATTGCCACAGAGAGGATAAACCGACTGAACAAGTCGTCGGTTGCCATGTTTCTTGGTGTGGTAGGATGGATTCTCTACATGCTGGATGCCAATGGTTATGTGCGTAGCATGCATGGTGCTGAGTATCATTCTTTCCTAGCCGGAAGAACTGCCAATGGTAACATGCTTACAGAGTTTGTAGCTAATCATGTTTTCATGGATTATGTTACCTCTGCCTGCAAGATTATTCTTTTCATCATTGCCACATCTTCTATCATTGAAATACTTTACCAGAACGACGTATTTAGGTTCATGCGTTCTTGGATGCGTACACGTAAGACAAAGACTCTTTTGTGGAGCGTTTCATTGGTAACTTTCCTGCTGTCGGCTAATATTGATAACCTCACTTCGGCTGTTATCATGATTGTTCTTCTGCGACAACTGATTGTGCAGGAGAGGCAGCGAATGTATTTCTCGTGTGTGATTCTGATGGCTGCTAATGCCGGTGGATGCTTTACGGCGATTGGTGATCTTACCAGCTTGATATTGTGGAATAAAGAGGCTATCACTCCAAGTTCTTATGCTGGTCATTTGTTCCTGCCTTGTCTTACAGCATTGGTAGTAACTACCTATTTGGCCTCAAGAAAATTGCCTGAGCATGTGCAGATTCAGTCGGCATTGGGTGCCTACCGAGGCGATGACTGCTATCTGAATGTTTGGCAACGAATAGTATTGATGATATTGGGCATTGGTGGATTGTGGGCAATTCCAACCTTCCATAGTGTTACCAAGTTGCCACCATTTGTTGGAGCATTGCTCATTATGTCTTTGCTATGGGTGATGGTGGAAATCTTTACCCATAAGCGTGCGCAGCTGCAGGTAGCTCAGCGTCAGCTGCCCATGAATCTGCAAACCAGTGATACCAGTCAGATACTTTTCTTCCTGGGTATTTCCTTGGCCGTAGGAGCAGTACTAGAAACAGGTGCCTTGCAGTGGTTTGCCAATTTCTGTGATAAGGAAATCCATAGTGTTTACATCCTTTCGGCAATATTTGGATTTATTTCATCAGTATTTGATAATATTCCATTAATGCTGGTTAGCAGTAGCATGTATGATGTAGCCCCTGATGGAGTACGTGGCTTTTCCGAGGCTTTTGTTCAGAACGGTACCTATTGGAATTTGATACCATTCTGTACTTGTATGGGTGGTACTTTGCTTACTATTGGTTCAGTAGCAGGCTTTGCCGTAGCAGCCATGGAGCGCATTCCTTTCTGGTGGTACATCCGTCGTTTCTCATGGATGGTATTGCTGGGTTGGGGATTCGGCGTGCTGGTATACTATTTACAGAATATTCTTTAGTTAGGAGAATAGAATTGAGAGTTTATAGGTTTTTAGAATTTAAAGGTTAAAAGATTATATTAAGGATTATGGCTAAAATTAAGTGTATTGGCATTTTAACTTCTGGAGGTGACTCACCAGGTATGAACGCTGCGATTCGTGCGGTGACCAGAAGTGCTATTTGTAATGGATTCACAGTTAAGGGTATATATCGTGGTTACGATGGCCTTATCAATAATGATATAAAGCCTTTTACCAGCGAGAATGTTAGTAATATCATTCAGCGTGGTGGTACAATCTTGAAGACTGCACGTTCAAAGGAATTTACTACTCCTGAAGGTCGACAGAAGGCTTATGATAACATGAGGGCTAATGAAATTGATGCTTTGATAGTTATTGGTGGAAATGGTTCTCTAACTGGTGCCCGTATCTTTGCAGAAGAGTTTGATGTTCCTTGCATTGGTTTGCCAGGTACTATTGATAATGATTTGTATGGTACCGACCTTACCATTGGTTATGATACTACACTAAATACCATTATGCATTGTGTAGATAAGATTCGTGATACTGCTAATAGTCACGAACGTATCTTCTTTGTTGAAGTAATGGGTCGTGATGCAGGTTTCCTGGCACAGAATAGTGCAATAGCCAGTGGTGCAGAAGCCGCTATTATTCCTGAGGATGCAACTAATGCCGACCAGTTGGAGCAGTTCATTGGCCGTGGTATTAGAAAGAGCAAGAACTCAAGTATCGTTATCGTGAGTGAAAGTCCTAAGTGTGGTGCACTTTACTATGCAGATCGAGTTAAGAAGGAGTATCCTGAGTATGATGTACGTGTTTCTATTTTAGGACATTTGCAGCGTGGTGGTTCTCCTTCTGCCCGCGACCGTATCTTGGCTAGCCGCCTTGGTGCAGGAGCCATTCAGGCTATTCTTGACGGACAGCGAAACGTAATGATTGGTGTAAAGAATGACCAGATTGTCTATGTTCCTATTGTGGATGCAATCCGTAAGGAAAAGCCTATAGACAAGACCTTGATAAAGGTGCTGGACGAATTGTCAATCTAAAGTAAACCTAATATAGGTTCTATCATCGAAATTCTTGGCATTGGGCTTTAGGCCCTTTGTCATTTTATAAGTTAACATGCAGAGCGGATCTTGAGCAAGGTATTCCTTGTTTATCCGCTCGCATTCGTTTAATGTACCTGCTAACTGAAAGTAACCATCGCTGGCCAGGATTATCTGGTGTATTCCTTTGCAGCTATATGTTTTTATGTGATGGGTTGGGATAGGGAAACCATCCAGAACAGCATATCCATAGTTGGTGTCTTCATTGTTTTGATAACGGGTGGAAAATTTCAGCAAAGGCAGTATGTATTCACGACCTGTATCGTTGGTGCGTAATTGCTCGATGGTTTTCCCATCTTTTAACTCTTTCTCAAGGAAAAGTGCGCGCATCTGTGCCAAAGGTTGTTCCCAATACTTAGGGTTATCATACATTTGATCGTCAAGCATAAAGGGACAATCTCCGATTTGCCAAATTTCATTTCTTTTTACACTATAGATAACACAGCTTGCAGTAAGACGGTTTTCTGGATGCTCGCTTACATTTGCTTCAACGTCATGCTGTACATAGTATTCTGATATCTTGCGTGTGAGGAGTGTAATAGCATGAGTAACATCAATGTCAATTGGTAACAAAGGAATAGCTTCGGATAATAGTTCCATTGCGATTCGTCCTGAGGTTTTTATTCCATAGCTTAAATTACCTTTGCTGGTAGAGCCATCAATTACGGCAATATAATAAGGCGAGACAACAATTCCATCTTCACAGAAAGCATCTGGATTCTTGCCTATACAACTTTGCTCAATAATTGTATATGCATTCATCTTCTTGGTTTCTTTTTAAAAAAAGGTTGCTTGTTCTCGGTTGGAGGATAGAGTCGATTAACAAGGTCAAAGCGGTTAATGCGCTTAAGTTCCCTGATGATTTTTGGTTTTTCCTCGGGCTTGTACCAGAAGAAAAACATACGTTGAGCTAGTTTCTCAGCAGGAGTCTTGGCACTGAAGATTTTCTCTAATGTATAAGGATGATAACCAGAATACCATGCTTCTGTGCTAACGGTCATTGGTGTTGGGGTGAAGTCCTGTACCTGTTCTAGTTGAAAATTCATCTGCTTAGTCAGGACAGCCAATTCAGCCATATCTTCTTCTGTACAACCAGGATGACTACTGATAAAGTAAGGGATAATCTGCTGCTTGAGATTCTGTTCATGGTTGATTTTGTCGAAGATTCGCTTAAACTCACCAAACTGACGGAAAGAAGGCTTACGCATGTAGTTTAGAACAGTGTCGCTTGTGTGTTCTGGTGCCACCTTCAGTCGGCCGCTAACATGGTTCACTATAAGCTCACGAGTATAGTCTTGTGCAGCCTTGTTCAGTTTATCATCTTTATAATCGTTAAGCAGCAAATCATAACGAACACCACTGCCAATGAAACTTTTCTTTATCTGAGGCAATTTGTCAATGCTATGATAAATATCCAGCAAAGCAGTGTGGTCACCATTTAAGTTTGGACACACCTTGGGATGAATACATGACGGCTTCTTGCATTTTGCACAAATGGTTAGATCCTTTCCATGCATTCCGTACATGTTTGCCGAAGGACCACCTACATCGCTTAGGTAACCACGGAAATCCTCCATCTGCGTAATTGCCTTTACTTCCTTTAAGATGCTCTTCTTGCTTCTGCTCACTATAAATTTTCCCTGATGTGCTGAGATTGTACAGAATGCACAACCACCAAAGCAACCTCGGTGAATGTTAACAGAGTGCTTAATCATTTCGTAGGCAGGAATACGCTTGCCTTTGTACTTTGGATGTGGAAGGCGTGTATAGGGAAGATCGAACGAATTGTCAAGTTCCTCGGTTGTCAGTGGAGGAAAAGGAGGATTTACTACTACCGTTTTATTATCCACATCCTGCAGGATGCGTTGTGCGTGGTATTTATTACTCTCTTCCTCAATATGACGAAAGTTTTCAGATTGCTTTTTCTTGTCTTCAAGGCAGTCTTCGTGTGAGTGGAGAATAATATCGTCTTCCTTGATACCGCCAGGAACTTGTCCTTTGGGGTATAATAAAACGGTTTGTGGACATGAACCTAGTACCTCGCGAAAACGAGCAACTGTACATTGCTCTTCATTTTTTAGTTGCTCTGCCAGATAGATGGTAGATTTTTCACCCATTCCATAGGTTATTCCATCTGCTCCAGAATCACAAAGAATACATTTCTGCAGCTTATTCTGCCAATAGTCGAAATGGGTTAATCGTCTAAGACTTGCTTCAATACCACCGAGAACTACAGGTACATCAGGAAACAATTTCTTCAGTGCCTGCGTATAGACAATAGTGGGATACTCTGGACGCTTGTCATGGCGTCCATCTGGGGTATAGGCGTCTTCACTTCTTAGTCGTCGGTTGGCTGTATATTTGTTGACCATCGAATCCATACAACCAGGACTTACACCAAAGAATAACCGAGGACGTCCCAATTTCTTAAAGTCACGCAAATCGTCTTGCCAATTGGGTTGGGGTACAATAGCAACTCTAAGTCCGCAATTCTCTAAGACACGTCCAATAACAGCTGCTCCGAATGATGGATGATCCACATAGGCATCGGCACTGAATATTATTACATCCAGTGTATCCCAACCACGCAGTTCACATTCTTTCTTTGTGGTTGGCAAGAAATCTGTCAACTTATACTCCAATGATTATTCCTCTGTTGTTTCGTTATCTTTATTTGCCTTCCACTTCAGGTAAAGGTTAATCAACTGATGAAGGCCAAATGCTTTCATGTTATTGTGGTAGATAACATCAATACAAAGATTAACAAGATTCTTGTTTACATTGTCTTGCGAGGTTATCATACTGCGTGTGGTAAGCTTTAGCTTATCCAGAACAGTTTCATCTACAATGCCTGTACTATCGATCAAATCCTGAAAGAGTGAATATTCCTCGATAGTTTGAAGGTTCTCTTCGGTAACGTTAATACTACGTGTACCTGATTTGTTTGCTTGGATACTATACATAGTTTATTAATTTATTTCAGAAGGAAATTCAGAATACCGCTCATAATGTGACGGCGGTCTTTTTCTGTTGTAATACTCTCGAATGGGAAACTTAATGCCATTACTCTATATCCACCTTTCTGGTAGGCGATACCTGCACAACGATTGTTCTCTGTATAGGCAAAGGCAGGGAAACCAAACTCTTGATCAACAGGATAGATGCAGTCGGATGTTTGTACTGCATAACTTTCTTCATTTAATGTGCGAGGTATGCTGAAATTAATGCCGCATCCACTTAATACAGAAGTGCTGATAGTTGTTGGGTTTAAACGGGTATCTAATCTGTATTTCAAAATGTTGCTGGTAAATAGCACTTCCTCTGGAGATTGCATATCGCTGGCAACAAAGGCTCCACTGACAAGTATGCGTCCGCCTTGGTTCATGTATTGAGAAAGCACCGTCTGCATTCTTGGTGTAAAGGTTTTGTATGGCTTTAAACTCCATCCGTCGTTCTTTTCCAAGCCAAGGATGAGGTCGACCATCGCATATTCGCCTAAATCTATAATTCCATTTTCAACTGCTTCTCTGCTGCATGACACATAAGAGTATTCCTGCATGGCAGTAATAGCCATTCCATGAATGAAAGGATAGTCGAAAGTGTTTCCGGCAATGACCATTCCCTCAAGTTCGTTCCCGCTATAGCCAGTTCCTGATGTGAGTTCTGAACCCATGTTTTCCTTGCTGTAGGTAACCTGGGCACCACAGAAACCTGGAGTGCGCATATAAGGAACACCTGCATCGGTATTTAGGTCGAAACCTTGAGCGGTTTCACTATCGAATGGCATAGGACCACTAAGGCGATTAAATCCATTGATAATGAGAATTCGTTTCTGCTTGTTGTCGTATGGCGATACGAATGCAGAAAGCGTTTCGCTTTCAAGACTTTCTCCGCCCTTGTTAACTGCTGTTACTTTAAAACTATAGACAAAGCCTGGCTTTAAGTTAAGAGTAACTTCATTATTACTTATGTACTCGCCATTGTTAAATCCTCCATTACTCAGGCGGGTATACAGAACATAACCATTAGGCTTAGCTGATGGCTCGGTAGGGTCATTAGTAGGTTGCCAAGTCAGCTTGACATTGTTGTTGCTCAGAAACTGCATGGACATTCCATGAACAGGTAAAGGCTGAATAGTTGTTTCTGCATTGTGCAAGCCATTTACGAAACGAGCCATTGTCTTGTAAAGTGAACGGGCAAACACAAACTTGAAGTTAGGGTCATGTCCTAGCGTCATATCTGCCCAGTTCTGATGGCTGAGCATCTCTACAAGGCTGGCTGGTACTACAGGTCGTTTGCTTTCACTATAGTTGGCATCCTTCACTCCTCGGGTTACCCAAGGCAGGCTTAAATGAGCACGAAGGTCCTGTCGCAGATTGCTTAATAAATCCCTTGGCCATTGATGAGAAACCGATCTTAGAATACCACCAGGGTAGTTATAGATAGTGTCGTTCTCTGTAGAGCAGATACCTAATGTTCCTACATAGGTGTTATCTTTATGGAAACCTGCGTCACTATGAACAGAGAATTGTGCTTCAATAGGTACACAAAGTCCTGTGGTATCTGGGTTAAAGATAGAAGCGCCATTTAGATGATTAGTAACATATGAACGGCAGTTAATATCGTCACGATAGTCATTTTCTCCCTCATAAGGACTATATGCCAGCAAAGGGAACCCCGACCATTGCGCATTATATCTTGCTCCTTCTAAGAAACGAGGTAATCCGCTTACCTTTCCATTGTTACCTCGGGCAATGTTACCCATGCCACCACCAAAACGCACACCATCGGCACATACTATTCCGTCTCTCTTGCTATAGTTGGATAAGGTAACCTTACAATCTTCAGGACGGTTTGGGTCAAACAGATAAGTACCAATATAAACCCATGTTCCTCCACCCATTCTCTGGTTAACAAGGATTTCGGTTTTACCTCCATCGTGATGAACGGTATAATGTGCGTCGTCTACATTTCCGTTAAGATTCTGGTAGGAAACATACACAGCATATCTACCTTTCTTAGGAAGGTTTGCTTGCCATATTGCTTCTGAAACTCTACTTTCAGAATTTGTAGTAGGACAGATACGTGCACTACCTGCTTTAAATGGGTTTTCGCCTTGTCTGTATGTATGGCTATAATGTGCAAATCCTGGTAATTCAGAGAATCCCCACCTTTCTTTGCCGATAGTTTCGCGATAAATGCCGTTCTGTACCCCCTTGTCATTATCGGCTATGGATTCATTGCGTTGCCAATCGCGTTCTCTTGGCGTATATACAACGGCACCAGCATTCTCAAGCATAGGAATGAGAAAAGGAATGGTAAATGTTTGGGTAAATAAGTCTTCTGTAGTACAGAAAAGCCTAGGACGCTGCCATACCCAGTTCTCTTTATCAACTGCCCAATACTTTCCATGGCTGGTAGATACTGTAACGTGTCGATTGGCTAATCCCTGTGTGATGCGGAATGGTTTAGATATATTTTCTGTCCAAGGTCGCCCATTGTATTCCATATCCCACTTGTTTTGTGCCAATGCACTTGTAAAAAAGGAACTTATAGCGATTGTGACAAATAGCCTACTTGCAAATCCAATCATTTTATTTATGTTTCAAACGGCAAACTTATTTGGGTGTCTTCCCACGAAATTCGTGTAGTATGCCTTTATTTCTACCAAGTCTTTCTCAATATCGTCTGATGGATAGAATACCTTTGCCAAGGTAATTATCTTTTTCTGATAATCTATTCCTGCCAGAATGATAGGGAGCTTTGCACCTTTGGCGATATACCAGAATCCTTTTTTCCATTCAGTTGTTGCTTTACGAGTTCCTTCAGGAGTAATAGCCAGTACGAAGTTCTCAAGCTTGTTAGCTTTCTCGATTATCTGTTCAGTAAGTGAAGTTCTTTTTGAACGGTCAACAGGAATACCCCCAATGGCCTTGAACAAATATCCCAATGGCCAGAAGAACCAGTCTTTCTTCATCAGGAAACCAGATTTCCTGCCTACAGCTCCGATGAATAGTTTACCCATAAACAAATCTAGGTTGGTGGTATGAGGAGCCACACAAATAATGCACTTGGCAAAATTAGGTGCCTCTACAACAGACTTCCAACCTAAAACTTTATGGTAAATGAAACTGTAGAGTTTACGTTTCAGCCCCACGATTAATGAAGGTTAATGATTTGGTCGAAGATTTCGTTAACTTGCTGCTGCAAGTCGGCATGCAGCTTGGTGTAGAATCCCTTCACATTACCTGGTTGTGTGTGACTGATGCGGCTGATAATGTCGTCTTGCATCTTAAGAATGTGTGCCATTACATCGTTTGCTGCATCTTTTGAAATGTTTGAATCATAAAGCATCATTGAAAGAGCCTCGGCAAACAGTTCGCCACATATATAATTGATCTTTTTCTTTAAAATTCTTCTTTTAGCCATAATTCAAGTGTTTTTATGTTTATATCCGCAAAGATAAAGAAAAATAGGGTAAATCAAAATATTTTCCTGCCTTTTTTCTGGAAATGTTGTTGCGCGTTGCAATCCCGACTTTGCATTGTTTGCCAATTTGCTTTACTGCCTTAGTTTTTTGTTGAAATGTTTCGGAAATTGCCAAATTTGCAGTAAATTTGCATAGAAATCTATACATCATTATTAAAATTAAATAGAACTGAAATGGATAAAAGTGCATTGCAAATTGCAAGAGCTGCTTACCAGCCAAAATTGCCTAAGGCTTTGTATGGTAATGTAGTTGCTCAGGAGGGTGAACCAACCCAGAGTGTTGCTGATCAGGATGAGATCAAGCGTTTGTTCCCTAATACCTATGGTATGCCTGTTATTAAGTTCGTTGAAGGCGAAGCAAAGGAATATCCTGCTATCAATGTAGGCGTAATCTTGTCAGGTGGTCAGGCTCCTGGTGGTCACAACGTAATCTCTGGTTTGTTTGATGGCGTTAAGAAGCTGAACCCTAATAGCAAGCTTTATGGTTTCTTGATGGGTCCTGGTGGTTTGGTTGACCACAACTACAAGGAATTGACTGCAGACATTATCGATGAGTATCGTAATACTGGTGGTTTCGATATCATTGGTTCTGGTCGTACCAAGTTGGAGAAGACCGAGCAGTTTGAGAAGGGTTTGGAAATCATCAAGGAATTGAACATCCAGGCAGTGGTTATTATCGGTGGTGACGACTCAAATACTAACGCTTGTGTATTGGCAGAGTACTATGCTGCTAAGCAGTGTGGCGTTCAGGTTATCGGTTGTCCTAAGACTATTGATGGTGACTTGAAGAACGAGCAGATTGAAACTTCTTTCGGTTTCGATACTGCAACAAAGGTATATTCAGAGGTTATTGGTAACATTCAGCGCGACTGTAACTCATCTCGCAAGTACTGGCACTTCATTAAGTTAATGGGTCGTTCTGCATCTCATATCGCATTGGAGTGCGCTTTGCAGACTCAGCCAAACGTATGTATCATCTCTGAGGAGGTTGAGGCTAACAACCAGTCATTGGACGATATCGTAACTTACATTGCTAACATCGTTGCTGCTCGTGCTGCAGATGGTAACAACTTTGGTACCGTATTGATTCCAGAAGGTTTGATCGAGTTTATCCCAGCTATGAAGAAGCTGATTGCTGAGTTGAACGATTTCTTGGCTGCTAATGGTGCTGAGTTCGCTGCAGTTCCTGCTAACGAACAGCGTCAGTATATCATCGATCATATTTCTGCTGAGAACGCTGCTATCTATGCATCTCTTCCAGAGGGCGTAGCTCGTCAGTTGTCATTGGATCGTGACCCTCATGGTAACGTACAGGTTTCATTGATTGAAACTGAGAAGCTGTTGTCTGAAATGGTAGGCAAGAAGTTGGCAGAGTGGAAGAAGGAAGGCAAGTTTGTTGGTAAGTTCGCTGCACAGCATCACTTCTTTGGTTACGAAGGCCGTTGCGCTGCTCCTTCTAACTACGATGCAGATTATTGCTATGCTTTGGGTTACACTGCATCTCAGTTGATTGCAAACGGTAAGACTGGTTACATGTCTTCAGTTCGCAATACAATTGCTCCAGCAGCAGAATGGATTGCAGGTGGTATTCCTATCACTATGATGATGAACGTAGAGCGTCGTAATGGTGAGCTGAAGCCAGTTATCAAGAAGGCTTTGGTTGAATTGGATGGTGCTCCTTACAAGGAGTTCTGCAAGAACCGCGAAAAGTGGGCAAAGGAAACCTGCTTCGTTTATCCTGGTCCTATTCAGTACTTTGGTCCAACTGAAGTATGTGATCAGCCAACTCGCACTTTGGTTTGCGAACAGAGCAAGTAATATATTTTTAAATAAGGGTTCCTATCTTTTGGGTGGGAACCCCTTATTTTTTAACTGTATAGCATGGCAAAACAGCAAAATAAGTCCCAGAGTGGAAATTCTCCATCTGCTTTCGACTTGATAAAGGATGCTCTAGAGCTTCCTAAGGATGCTGTTTCTCAAAAGCCAAAAGCGTCGGTTCAAAGACCTAAATCTACAGGTCAAAGAAAGAGTAGAGTAAAGCCTTCTGCAAATTATAAGAAAGGAAAATTTTGGTGGCTTAATCCACGTAACTGGTCTTCTGCAATTGTTTGGACGGTTATTGCGATAGTAGCTCTGTGTTATTTCTTTTTTGCGTATTTCTTCTTTATTGGTCCTTCTTCTTTTCGTTGGAAGGGAATGTATGGTGATATCAATTATCCCGAAGGATATGAAATATGTGGTATAGATGTATCGCATTATCAAGGTAATATTGATTGGGAAAAGGTTAGAAATGCAGAAGTAAATAGCAATCCATTGCAGTTTGTCTTTATCAAGGCAACAGAAGGTGTTTCTATGATAGACGACTATTTCAACGACAATTTCTATCAAGCCAAGGAGAATGGTTTGGTTCGAGGTGCGTATCATTTCTTTAGTTCTAAATCAAGCGGTAAGGAACAGGCACATTTCTTTTGTCGTCAGGTGCATCTGGAAGAAGGAGACTTACCTCCTGTTCTTGACGTAGAATCTAAAGGAGACCTGACCCCAACTCAACTAAAGAAAGAAGTCCTTGATTGGTTAAATGTTGTAGAAGCTCATTACGAGGTAAAACCAATTATTTATACGGGATATAAATTTAAGGTAGATTATCTGAATGATAAGATATTCGATCCTTATCCATACTGGATTGCTCATTACTATGTTGATAAGGTGGAATACCAGGGAGCATGGAAGTTCTGGCAATATACCGACCGTGGTGTAGTTAAAGGAATTCAGAAAGAAGTTGACCTTAATATCTATAACGGATCTATGTATGACTTAGCAAAGTTGCGCATAGGTTTTGAAGAATAAAGATAGACTGATATAATGAAAATACGATTATTCTCACTCATAATGTTGCTTTGTCTGTGTACTAAAAGTAGTGCACAATTAAACCAGCGTTATCTGCAATATATTCAAACCTATAAGGATATCGCTATAGAACAAATGCATCAGTTTCATATACCTGCTAGTATAACCCTAGCACAAGGTATTTTGGAAAGTGGTGCCGGATATGGCGATTTAGCACAAAGAAGCAATAATCATTTTGGCATTAAGTGTGGATCGGATTGGAAAGGTCCAAGAGTATATCATGATGATGATGCCCGTGGAGAAGCTTTTAGAAAATATAATACGGTAAGAGAAAGTTATGAAGATCACTCACGTTTTCTTAGATACAGAAGTCGTTATAGTGATTTATTTAAACTTGATGAAATAGACTATAAGGGTTGGGCACATGGATTAAAAAAGGCAGGCTATGCCACCAATCCTCAATATGCTTATCGATTGATAGCCTTAATAGAAGATTATCAATTACATCAATATGATAATGCCTCATATTATGTTGCTGATGTTAATGAGGTATATCAGTTAAACGATAATACCGTTAATGATCAACCAGAAGATAACAAATACGAGTTTCAACCTGTTATCTATCAAATAAAATATTGTAATGGTATAATGTATGTTGAAGCGAGAAAAGGTGATACACTTGAGAATATCTCGGATGAATTTCGTATTCGCCTTAATAAACTTCAGGCATATAATGAATTGTTTGATGGCTATGTGTTGAGCGAAGGAGAGAGGATTTATCTAAACAAGAAGAAGAATTATGCTTCAAAACACACAAGCAAGGATCCTTTCTATATAGTAAAGGGTGGGGATTCAATGCATGGTATTTCTCAGTTGTTTGGTATTCGATTGAAGAAACTATATCGCTTGAATCGTATGCAATTGGATGATAATCTACCTCCTGTCGGTTATCCTGTAAGAATTCGATAGGGGATTACTATTATAATTGGTGCATTCCGTCTAAACGGAAAGGTTATTCCGTAGGCACGGAAATCCATTTCCTTCCTTACGGAAAAAGCAGGGAATTAGTTCTTTTTCCCTGCTTTTCTCAGCGCTCTTTGCTGAAAGCGTAACTCTGCTCTTTGTAATAGGAATATCTTTTTGTCTGAAAGGACTTTTCTGAACTTCTTGAGATATTCTGCATCTATCTTGTTTTCCTCTTCATGGGCTTTTAATATCTTGTTGTTTGCATCTCTGAATTCTTGTTCCGAATTGTTCTTTGGATCCAAATCTTTCATGAGTTGCATTAGAACTCTGTAATTCTGTCTTTTCTTGCTTTTATATTCCTGGAACAATGGGAAGAACTTTGCACATTCTTCTTTTGTGAGACAAGCTTCACTCGTAACAAATTGCTCGAATTTCTGTCGATATTCTTCAGGGTTAAACTGTTGTGCTTTTGCAGGAATGAACATAAGCATCAACATTATGGTAGTAAATAAATGGTTTCTCATTTTATTGGTATTTTTATTCTGCCTCGGTTAAATAATAGTCAATGAAGCTCCTATCCATCATGGCATAGTTTACCATTTCCTCTACATACTGATTCTCTTCCTGCGCAGTTTGCGATTCGGCTATTTCATTATCCATTTCAGAAGAACTGTTGTTAAGGTAAAGTGCTGCAAATACACCAATACCCAATATGGCAACAAGTACTGCTGCAGCAGAGAACCATCTACGTAAGATGATTGTGCGCTTCTTTGCTTTTACCTGCGCATCAATCATCATCATTACTTTTGATGGTAGTTCATCAAAGTATCCTTCGGGAACTTTGAATGGGTTGTTGTTGCGTAATTTATCTTTTAGTTCTTCTTTCATGTTATTATGACTAAGTATTTGGGAAAGGGTTTAATCCTGATTATCAAAAAAACTTTCTATTTTTTTTACCGCAAGATGATAGGATGCCTTTAATCCTCCAATGGATGTTCCTAATATGTCTGATATTTCTTCATATTTCATCTCGCTGAAATACTTCATGTTGAAAATCATTCTTTGTTTCTCGGGCAACTCATTTATAGCTTGCTGGAATTGAGCTTCTGTTTCGTCCCCATCAAAATATTCGTCAGCCATTAATAGGTTTACGATGTTTGCCTCTGGATCATCTATTGTACAATGCTGTTTTTTCTGTTGAAGAAACGTTATGCTTTCATTACAGGCAATTCGGTATAGCCAAGTCGATATTTTGGATTCTCCTCGGAATGTGCCAATATTTATCCATGCTTTTAGGAAAGTATTTTGCAATATATCATCTGTGTCTTCGTGATTTAATGCCATTCTTCTGATTTGAGAATACAACTGAGACGAGTAGGCTTTTACAACCTTCTCGAATGCCCCATAACGTGTTTTGGGGTCCATCAGTTCTTTTATCAGTTGATTCTCTTGTGTCATTATATTTTGATGGTAAGACCTTCTTCTACTAATACAGTGTTTGGGAATGTGTCTTGGGCTTCTTCTAGCAAGACGTTTTCATTAGGGTATCTGGCTGAAAAATGTCCTATAGCCAGTTGCTTGACATTTGCTTGTAATGCAATTGTTGCTGCATCTTTTGCAGTACTATGGAAAGTCTCATTTGCTCTTGCTTTATGTGTTTCCATAAATGTAGCTTCATGAAACAGCAAATCACATTCCTTGATAAGTTCTACCAACTCGTTTCTGTAACAGGTATCAGAACAGTATGCGTATACTCTTGGCTTGTCTGCCGGGAATGTTAATCTGTTATTGGCTACAATTGTCCCGTCTTCTGTAACATAGTCTTTACCTGCTTTGATTAATGGGATTTTGTAGTGAGGAATATGATAAAAATCTATCATATCTTTGCGTATATGACTAAGTACTGGTTTTTCCTTAAATAGGAATCCTGAACATGGCATACGATGCATTAACGGAAGTGTCCATACTTCAACAGAACGGTCTTCAAATATCAGCGCGTGCTCTTTTGTGTTGATTTCATGTATAAAGACACTAAAGGTCATTCCTTTACAGAAAAAATCCAATTGCGGCTGAAAGATCTCTTTCAATGGTGCAGGACCATAAATATGTAAATCTGCAGTTCTGCCTAGCAAGGATGGGGTAGATATTAATCCAATTAACCCAAAGCAATGATCTCCGTGTAAATGTGAGATAAATATATGATTTAGGCGCGCAAAAGACAGTTTGTATTTTCTAAACTGTATCTGTGCTCCTTCACCGCAATCAATCATGAACAATTTGTTATGTATGTTCACGACTTGTGCGGAGTTGAAATGTTTCGTAGTAGGTAGTGCCGAACCGCAACCTAATATACTTATCTCGAATGTTTCCATGTGTCGTTAAAAAAGGGCTGCACTTTTGAAGCGCAGCCCTTCATTTTATTTTGGAACTTTAATTAGTTCTTGCCTTCCAACTGAGCCTTCAAAGCTGCCAAAGCATCAATGTCACCCAGAGTAGTTGAAGCAGCCTGGTTCTGAATTACAGGAGCTTCTTCCTGACGACGAGCAGCCTTCTTAGCCTGAGCAGCCTTCTTCTCTGCACGTGCCTCAGCGCGCTGAACATCCTCGAAGATGCGGCTGTGAGAAAGGATGATACGCTTGCTGTCCTTGTTGAACTCGATTACCTTGAATTCCAATTCTTCGTTCAACTGAGCCTGCTTGCCATCTTCCTTAACCAAGTGCTTTGGAGTAGCGAAACCTTCGATACCTTCGCCCAAAGAAATTACAGCACCCTTGTCAAGTACCTGTACGATCTTACCAGTATGAATAGAATCTACCTTGAACTCTGCCTCGTACTTGTCCCAAGGATTTTGCTCAAGCTGCTTGTGGCCCAAGCTCAAACGACGGTTTTCCTTGTCGATTTCCAATACAACAGCCTCGATAGGAGGGCCAATCTGAGTGAACTCTGATGGGTGCTTTACCTTCTTAGTCCAAGACAGGTCGCTGATGTGAATCAAACCATCAACACCTTCCTCGATTTCTACGAATACACCGAAGTTAGTGAAGTTACGTACCTTTGCAGTGTGCTGAGAACCTACAGGATACTTAACCTCGATGTTCTCCCATGGATCATCCTTCAACTGCTTGATACCCAAAGACATCTTACGCTCGTCACGATCCAAGGTCAAGATTACAGCCTCTACTTCGTCACCAACCTTCATGAAGTCCTGAGCTGAACGCAAGTGCTGGCTCCAAGACATTTCTGATACGTGGATCAAACCTTCTACACCAGGAGCAATTTCGATGAATGCACCATAGTCGGCCATAACAACAACCTTACCCTTAACGTGGTCACCAACCTTCAAGTTAGCATCCAAAGCATCCCATGGATGTGGAGTCAGCTGCTTCAAGCCCAAAGCGATACGCTTCTTGTCCTCATCGAAGTCGATGATAACAACCTGAATCTTCTGATCCAATTCTACAACTTCCTTTGGATCGCTTACACGGCCCCAAGAAAGGTCTGTGATGTGAATCAAACCATCAACACCACCCAAGTCGATGAATACGCCATAAGAGGTGATATTCTTAACGGTACCTTCAAGGATCTGACCCTTTTCAAGCTTACCGATGATTTCCTTCTTCTGAGCTTCAAGTTCTTCCTCAACAAGTGCCTTGTGAGAAACAACTACATTCTTGAATTCCTGATTGATCTTTACAATCTTGAATTCCATAGTCTTGCCTACGAAGATATCGTAGTCGCGAATAGGCTTAACGTCAATCTGTGAACCTGGCAGGAAGGCCTCGATGCCGAATACATCAACAATCATACCACCCTTAGTGCGGCACTTAACGTAACCCTTAATGATTTCTTCCTTCTCCAAAGCTTCGTTTACACGATCCCATGAACGTGTTGCGCGAGCCTTCTTGTGTGAAAGAAGCAGCTGACCCTTCTTGTCCTCCTGATTCTCAATGTAAACTTCAACCTTGTCGCCTACCTTCAAATCTGGGTTGTAACGGAATTCGCTCATTGGGATGATACCGTCGCTCTTGTAGCCGATGTTTACAACTACTTCGCGCTTGTTCATAGAAATTACAGTACCGTCAACAACTTCGCTGCTGTTAACGCTGTTAAGGGTTGCATCATAAGCCTTGGTCAACTCTTCCTTGCTAACCTCTACCTGTGCACAACCGCTTTCGTAAGAATCCCAATCGAAATCCTCAAGTGGGGCAATGTTTTTTAA
>JAGHTY010000030.1 GCA_018065125.1 Candidatus Minthousia equi | reverse complement strand
ACCCTGCTTACGCTGGTAAGTAATAATGTAGATTATTACACCTAAATAATACTGGAAGCGTTCCTTTTGGAGCGCTTCCTTTTTTTGTTTTTGATACGATGTACGGAAATGTACGTAAACGTTCGCAAACGTACGTAAACACACTGAAACACCCTTAAAACACTATTGATAGCTAAGACTAGGCACGATTCTACAACGGACCAACATCGGAGGAGCAAAAGAGGTACTGTTGAGTTACTGGTATGTTACTCAAGTATAAAGGTTTAAAAGTTTAAAAGTTTAAAAGTTTAAAGGTTTAAGAGTTTAAAAGGAGCCCCCTTCACTCCCCCTAAAGGGGGAAGAAAAGTCAACGAGTCAACAAGTATTTTCCCTTAGTAGCGATACTGAACATCTATCCCTTTATCTGTTTTAGCTTTTTCGCTGATTTTTGAACTCTCAATTTCAACGTCTGAAAGCATAAATTCTGGGATATTGAATGATTTCATGCAGCGGTCGTAATAGTAGGCATCGGCCTGTGGAACAGGAAATGGTTTTGAAAAGTTTCCGTTGGCATCTACATGAGTGAGGTAAGGAATGGTATATAATCCATTATCGCGACGGCTGCTAAATACCACCCAACGCCCGTTACTTGCCCAGCAGTGGTAACTATCCACGTCGTTTGAGTTAAGCTCTTGCAGCTTATTCCAAATACGTTCTTCGGCATTTAAATCAAGCATCCATAAGTCGGCATCCTTGTGCCAGATAGAAAAATTTCCATAACCATGATGAGTTACCATCAGCCAGCGACCGTCTGGCGAAATGCGAGGGAACGAAATGCTTCCTCCCTGCGTGCGTGCATTATATAAGGTGTCAACCTTTGTACCAAATCCTCCCTTTGCAGCATCAAACTCAATAGAGCAAAGCGAATAGTGAACGCTTTGGTAGTCTTTCTTCACGTTCACGCTGTCGGCCGAGCAGAAATAAAGCATTTTGCCATCGGGTGAAAAGGTTGGAAAGGTTTCGTAGGCTGCTTCCGACTTTAGTTCAGGGCATGTGAAGATTTCGTGTTTCTCTACATCATATACCACTACGTCGGATTCATTGTCGAACACCTCAACACGGTTTGGGTTTGTACTATGAGCAGCCTGTTGTGTGTTATTAACCGAGAATGCCACATAGCGGCCCGAAGGATGCCAGTAGGGATATACAAGTGCCGAGATGGTTTCGGGAGTCTTGGTATTTAGCTTTTCTATCTCACCATTGCGTATAACGTAGGTACCGCCCAACTCCTGACGCAAGTGAAACAGCATTTGCTGTGGATTGCGCTGGTTATACGAGTGGCAGTTCATACACCCACCATTGGTTTCTTCGTTGGTAAGAATTGCCCTTTCCTCATAGGTTTCAAGGTTTCGTTGATAAATGCCCATCTTTCCCCATATTTCGTGTCCTGGTTCAATCTTTCTATATGATATCCATGGATCGATCTTTTCGGTTGAGATAAATAGTTTAATGGCATCGTATTCCACCCAGCTGCCGTCTTTCTCCCCTTGTATGCGAACCGACACTTCGGTAGCCCCATCAATCAAATTGTTCCAGTCGGCAGGATTGATGGCGAAAGCTTTGTCGTCGGCTTCGATTATCACTTGTTTATCACCTGCCTGATAGATAGCTTGTAGCGAGGTAAGGTCACAGGTTGCGTCAACCGAGAAGGTAAGTGGGGCCAGGTTACATGGCAATGTTACGTCTGCCATATCGGGCCTTATTGGTGCGGGCTTGCCAAGCTTGGTAGCCTCTTGTTCTTTGGGTGAACATGATAGCATCGTGAAAACGACTGATGCCAATAAAGGAAATATTTTTGCTTTCATGGTTTATTCTGAAACAATGTTATAGAGCTGCAACAACGCATCAAGATATTGCTGCGAGGTGGTGTGCTCGGGGTTCTTTGCCACAATTTGCTGAAGGTCGTAAGCAATGCTGCTTGTGCTTGGAAAACAGTTCTCCTCGGGAATGCACTTGCGCTTTAGCTTTAGCACAGGGTCGGCTTCAACAGCCTTATCGCTTAAAAGCGCACGGCACTTTTGGCTCCAATCATGGTAGAACAGAGTCTTTTCGAGCCATTTCAGGTATTTCTCTGCTACTGCATAGTGGCCAAAGGCTATATTGGTAAGTGCCAGTCGTTTGAGCAGGCGAGGTGAAAGGTTATCCATCTTCTCGTTAGCCTCAAAGGCATAATATTGCGACATTGAAATCTCGCCTACCGACCAATAGATATCACTCAGCAAGGCCGATACATAAGGTGATTCAATCTTAAGCACAAACAATGCATTGACATCTCGCGAAGGCTGATCTTTTAAATGTGCCTTTAGGTTTCCAGTTTCAGCTAACGCTAAGTTTAGCATGTTCAGTTCAAGGTGATTCGAAATCTTTCTGCCTTGGCTCTGCTTGATGATTTCCTGCCAGTTGGCTTTGCCTACCAGGCACATCTGACCTTTAAAGCGCTGGTTGCTATCAATGTTTTGCAAACCGTTGCAAAGAAAAATCCATGCACCTGCCAGCATAATGGCAATAGGTGCAATGCGTAGCACCCATCCCTTAAGCCAACGCTTTAGAATGGCACTTAGCGCTATCCATATTAGCAGGCAAGGCAAGGCGTAGAGCAAGGCAGCACTCCATTTATTGGCAAGGAACTGCACAAAAAAGTCGGACACTACTTGCAGCCATCCGTTTTCGTGAGCATTTTCACTCACCCAAGCCCAGTCCCAGTAGAAAGTTCTCCATTGCTCACTAAAGCCAATCCAGTCGGGCAGCTGCCACGCCAGCAGCAACACTATTGCTGCATAGGCTGCCATTGCGCCAAGAATTGCTTTTGCTATATTATGTTTTTTGCTCTTTGGCATCTTATTTACTTCTTATTAATTAGTATTAAGGTGCAAATATAGCAAAAAAACTGTCACTTGCTTGCAATTTTTTCTTAGATTTTTGTTTTTACCTCTCACCTCTCACCCTTGTGCACAAAATCCTTTATTCATCGATGTTTTATAATTCAGAAAACGGGTGAGAGGTGGGTGAGAGGTTAAAAACTACCTCTCACCCCTGAAAAGCCCATGAACACTGGCTGGGTGAGAGGTGAGAGGTAAAATCGTTATTTTAAATATTTTTTCTAAGGACTCATCTGTTGAGTTCTCCAATTTACAGCCTTGCTCGTAGTCCGTTGTCTGTTGGCTTCGCCGATTTGAACCATCGCATTGGCATAGTTCAAGCAAGCTTGACTCTGCTCTCACTCGTTGTTAATTGGCTTCGCCGATTTGAACCATCGCCTCGGCATAGTTCCAGCAAGCTTGACTCTGCTCTCGTCTCAGGCCCAAATTGTCCGTTGTCTGTAGTCTGTAGTCTCAATATTGCGTTTCGTGGGCAGCGGAATGTTGCTCCATCCGCAGCGGAATGAAATTCCGTGGGCACGTTGGTTTTTACTTCTTTTTGCGGTTATAATATAAGACTTAGGTGGAATGTATAGTGGGTTTTTAT
>JAGHTY010000197.1 GCA_018065125.1 Candidatus Minthousia equi | reverse complement strand
GCACTGAGGTTGTGGTTGATGAGGTGCAGGCCAAACAGGCAAGGGGTGGCTTTCCATGTTGCATCCAGTTGCTTTTGCATCTTCAATTCATTTGATATGGTACCAGGAACTTTCTGCTTGTCACGGTGGCAGTTGGGCAGGTAGTGCATAATCTTGCCCTCGTGCACACGGTTCAACTCATCTATCTGCCAGAATACTACCGAATGGTAATCCTGCCTGTAAGTGTCGCGATACATGCCCAGGTGATATTGTTTCACGGCATGATTCACTTGGTCGTGCGTTAGGATGCAGTTCTGCCTCAGGGCATGGGCAAAGGTACTGCTGCTGGATTGCAACTGTGCTGCCAAGTCTGAATCCAGAAACTGCAAGGTGCGAGGTGTGTTTTGTTTCAGTACGGTATTTCCCTCTATCTTCTTCCTTACGTCGTCCTCACTCTCGTTGGCACAGTTTTTCAGTATCCACTCTACAGCCCGTGGGAAATTGATGTTTTCATGGCGCATCACAAGGTCGATGCTATCACCGCTTTGTCCACACGCCATACACTTCCAGCATCCATAGCTTTCGTTTAGTTTCATGCTTGGGTTGTGATCATCGTGCAGAAAGCATAGTGTTTTTTTCCATGTGCCTCTGCCACTAATCTGCAATCCCAGTTTATCTGCTATAGCTAGGATGGAGATGCTTTTTGCTTTTTCGATATCAGTCTTTTCCATGTTTTTTAAAGTCAACAAGTCAACGAGTCTACAAGTCCACGAGTGGTCGCCTTCGGCTCCAGTTTAAAAGTTTAAAGGTTTAAGAGTTTAAAAGTCAAAAAGACTGTAGTCTGTAGTCCGTTGTCTTTTCCCTTAAACCGCTTAGTATCGGTTCATATCCCCCTTAAGGGGGATTGAACCTCTTACTACTGCGGTTAAAGCGGAACCTGTTCTAAGGGTAGTTGTGGCTCTTCGTCAGGTTCTGGCATGTTGGCTAACCAATAGAAGCATAGGTTAGATTTTGGCTTGCGGCATTTGATGATACCCTCGTCCAGCGCTTTTACTCGCAGCTCATCGTAGAGCCTTCTTTGGCTAATTTGTGCCAATTGCATGACTTTGTCTCGTAGTGTAACTGCTCTCATCGATTTGCATCCTATCAAGGCGTCTGTAAACAAATTGGCAAGGTTATATTTCCCGTTTTCCATGAGATATGGATTAGCAGGTTTTACTGTGCCCTCAAATTCGCAGGTGTACAACTCGGGCAATCCATCGTTGTTTACGGTGAATTGTAGTTTGCGGTCGATGTCGAACTTACGTGTGTGCGTTTGCGTGAAAGTGAACACGTGCTGATCGGATTTTTCCATGGCATATTGTTCAAAGCACTTGTTCTGCAGCTCGGTACCAATGGCACCACGTAGCGTTTTGTCCTCAAGTGATTTGTTCTCGTGCAGCACGCACACCATACAGCAGTTGGCTGCCGAAACCAGTCTCAGCAGCGCTTCTACCGTGTTCTGTGCACTCTCGTAGTCGTTGATGTCACCCACCACATCGCGCACGCCATCAAAGATAACCAAGTCGGGACGAATGGTTTCAATGGCACATTTCACCAGTGGCATTCTGTGTTGCCAGTTGTCTATTCGTAGGTTGAAAATGTCGTACATATCATCTGGGAATTCCTCTTTTCCCACCATGCCAGCTATACGTTCTCGCAGAATGTCCTGTGTACTGGTGTCGCTCTGCTCTGTATCAATCCAAAGCACGTGCAGAGGATCTGTTTCTACACGAGTGAACTGAAGGTTTTGCCGCAGGGTGCCTAGCGACATGACAATACTGCACAGAATTGTCTTGCCCGATTTGTGCTTGCCTGTTACAGCCACCAGTTCCCCTCTTGGAAAGCAGGGTGTGCCAAATAGGTTAAACAAAAACTGTATGGGAGGAATCTCTTTGGTTCGCGTAATGCGTCGCTGTTCGAGTGTTTGTAGCAGTTGCTGGTGTTCTGCCTGTTTCTCTATCTCTACCTGACTGGTTCCAGCCTTTGCCAACTCGGCATTAATTAAATTAAAACTCATGGCATTATCTTGTTTGTTTACCACAAAGTTAGGCAAAAATAATGGTGCAGAATAATAAATTCCACACCAATGAAAGTTTCTGAAAGTTTTTGAAAGAAATTGAAAGTTTTAGTAAGTTTCTGAAAGTTCTAGAAAGTTTCTGAAAGTTTTTCGAGGACTTTTATACTTTATCTCTCATCCAGTTTCTGCTGTATCAGTTTCTTTACCTTTTCGCCAATATGCTGGTTGTCGTTAAATCGTTTGCCTTGTACAGGAGCATCGTTACAATCCCACTGGTTGATGCTCTTATTGTAGGATGTGTTTTCCATGCGCGATAAGTCTTGTACGTTTATAGGATAAGGTAGTGTGCTGGAATAGGCTTGCTGAATCAGGTTCGAGAACTCTGTAAATCTGCTTTTGTCTATCAGACTGGCATCTACGCATGCCCTGTAAACCGGGAACCACATTCGCTGGTTCGTTATCTCGTTAATGATCTGTGGCAGTACCCATGCCATGATGCTGATTCTCTGCTCTGCCGTAGGAGGCAATTTAGGTTCATTAGCAGCAGTGGTAACGGTCTGTTCCTCATCCTGCCTTGCCACAGTAATGTGCAGTTCCTTGATGTAAATACCTCCGCTCTGCACAGTTACGTAAGTAGCATTAGTGTCTTTTGTTATGTTTTCCATCCTCTTTTTTGTTTTTTAGTCAACTAGTCTACGGGTCAACCAGTCAACTAGTCTTACTTCTTAAACTTCTTGAACTGCTTAAACTAAAGTTGCGAAGCAACCTTAACCCTTAAACCGTCGCGCAGCGACAGTCCGTTGTCTGTTAACTTTGTTGAAATTGACCATCGCATCGGCATAGTTCAAGCATGCTTAACTCTGCTCTCTTCTCAGGCCAATTTTGTCCGTTGTCTGTTGTCCGTTGTCTGTTGTCTAGTTATGTTAAAGCGGGGTGGGGATGATCCGGTTTCTTAAAGCGGGCAACCTGGCAGTGCCCTACAAGAAAAAACACAGCCATCCTTGCCCGCTTCGTTTTCGGGTTTCGGACGACTGTGCATTATCTTGTATTATGATATTATTAAAGTTTTAACTGCCAGGTTTTCGCTTTAATAATGCACGTGTCAAATTAAAATGTCTCAATGGTAATTGCTTATACGCAAACCATTGCGATACAAAGGTAATAATTCTGCTCATAATTCCAAAATTCTAACATTACAATTTGTGTTTCTTATCAAGAAAAGTTTGTTTTCTGTGTTTCTGACAGAAACTGTTTCTCATTTATTTGGTTTTATGATAGAAAAAACGTATTTTTGCCACCTAAAATATACACGCGCGATGAAAGATATTGCAATATATGGTGCCGGAGGCTTTGGACGTGAGGTGGCATGCTTAATTCGAATCATCAATGAAAGTTTGCCTGAACCTAGGTGGAACCTTGTTGGTTTTTTTGATGATGGGGTAGAAAAAGGTGCAGCTGTAAGTCATTTCGGTGTTTGTCTGGGTGGCATGGAAACACTTAACCAGTGGCAAACCCCAATCAACGTATGTATTGCAATAGGAAGTGGAAGAACTGTAGAGAAGATTGTAGGCAAGATTGTAAATCCATTGGTGGATTTTCCAAATGTGATACATCCCGACTTTCATTGTTCCGACCCAAAAGGGTTTAAGATAGGAAAGGGAAACATCATTACTGGTGGTTGTTGCGCCACTACCGATGTTACCGTAGGCAGTTTCAATGCTCTTAACGGCAGTGTGGTTATTGCTCATGATGACGTGATTGGTGATTATAATTGCTTCATGCCTGGAACGCGCATCTCGGGCGAGGTAAAGATAGGAAATCGAAATTTCTTTGGTGTGTATAGTGTGGTTTTGCAGTGCCTCACAGTTAAGAACGATACCACTCTAGCAGCAGGTAGTGTGTTAATGACCAAACCAAAGGAAGGCTGTACTTATATAGGCGTACCAGCCAAGAAAATGAACTTTTAAAACATAAAGATATGGAAATTAAAGAATTTATTGAGAATTTTGCAGCGCAGTTTGACGATACAGATGCTAGTGTATTCACTCCCGAAACAGTATTCCACGAATTAGACGAGTATTCTTCGCTCATTGCTCTTTCAATCATTGCAATGGTTGATGAGGAATATGATGTAACCTTAAAGGGTGATGACATGCGTGCAGCTGTTACCATTCAGGATTTGTTCAATACAGTAAAAGCAAAGGCTGAGTAAGTATGGCATTTTTGCAGATAAAAAATGTAGCAATAGTAGGAATGGCGGCAGGTGTGCCCAAACAGGTTATGCCAACCATTTCAACCACCTCTAAATATGGTGCAGAAGATTTTATTGCAACGACAGGCATTGCCGAAAAGCGCTATAGCAATGACTATACTACTTCTGATTTAGGACAAGCGGCTGTAGAGCAGCTTATTGCAGACTTATCATGGGATAAGAAGGATGTTGGCGCTTTGATTTTCGTTTCGCAAACACCTGACTATATTCTTCCTGCAACATCTTGCGTTCTACAGAATAAGTTGGGATTTTCAAAAGATTGTTATTCGCTTGATATAAGTCTTGGTTGCTCAGGTTGGGTATATGGAATGAGTGTTGCTTCAAGTTTGATGCAGACTGGTATGATAAAGAAAGCAATTCTTATTGCTGGTGATGCAAGAAAACAATGTTACGAAGAAGCTGATCAATTGTTTGGTTTTGCTGCAACTGCAACTGCACTAGAATATCAAGAAGGGGCAGAAGGATTTCAATTTCACTTTGGTACAGACGGGTCTGGATATGATGCAATAATTAAACCTGTAGGTGGTACCCGAAACCAAGTTACTGCAGAAGATTTAATTCCAAAAATGTGTGAAGATGGTCGTATGCGTCATAATTTTCAAACACAAATGAAAGGAATGGATGTCTTTGCGTTTGGAATTACAACTGCACCAAAAAGCATAAAAAAACTTCTTGCAGAGTATTGTCTTGAAATGGATGATATGGATTATTTTGTGTTTCATCAGGCAAATAAAATGATGAATGAAAAAATCCGAACCAAGTTAAAATTGCCAGAAGAGAAAGTTCCATATTCTATGACGCATTTCGGAAATACTAGCTCTGCTTCAATCCCTATTACTATTGTAACCCAGTTGAAGGATAGGCTTGCATGTGGTAAAAAAACTAATTTTATTGGTTGTGGATTTGGCGTAGGTTTATCATGGGGAACAATACATTTTGTAACGGATAATATTGTAATTTCTAACTTAGTAGAACTCTAATATGGGAGGGTATAATCCATTTTCACTCGAAGGAAAGACGATTCTTGTCACAGGAGCTTCATCTGGAATTGGCAAGGCTACAGCAATAGAGGCGTCAAAACTTGGAGCAACTGTTATTATCACGGCACGTGATACGCAGCGTCTTCAGGAAACTTTTGATGCATTGGATGGTCATGATCGTGAGCATAAGCAGATAATAGCAGATCTTCTTGATGAGGTGCAGATGAAGAATTTGATAGATCAGATACCTGTTATTGACGGGTTAGTTCTTTGTGCGGGAAAGGGTTTGACACTTCCAATGCAATTTGCAACTAGAGAAAAGCTTGACGATATATTCAATATAAATTTCTTTGCACCTTTTGAACTTTTGCGTTCTTTGTATAAAAAGAAGCGTCTTCAGAAACAGGCTTCAGTGGTATTGTTGGCGTCTTTGGGTGGAACGCAAATTTTTAGTGGAGGAAATGGCATTTATGGCGCTTCTAAGTCGGCGCTAAATACTGTTATGAAGTTTTGTGCGAAGGAATTTGCTGCAAGAAAAGTGCGTGTGAATAGTATTTGCCCAGGAATGGTGGATACTCCATTGATACATAGAGGTACGGTATCTGATGAACAACTGCTTGAAGACCAAAAAAGATATCCTCTTGGTCGTTATGGACAACCAGAGGACATTGCTTATGCGGCCATTTATCTATTAAGTGACGCTTCGTCGTGGGTAACAGGACAGGATATGGTATTGGATGGTGGTGTTTCAATTAAATAAATTTGCTCAAGTATGGAAATAAAAGAAAAAGTGATGCAGTTGGTGGCAGAGTGTCTTGAAATTCCAACTGAGAAAATCTCTCTTGAAACAGACATGGATGACGTGGAGGAGTGGGATAGTATGCGCCATGTAATGATACTATCTCGTTTAGAGGAAGAATTTGATACAATGATTCCTGAGGATGATATTTTTGATCTTGTGACAATTGGTGCCATTGTAGAAGAAATAAAAAAAATAAAAGGATAATTCAATGTATAATCATAGTCCACTATTACAGGCTTTGTTGCATCATGCAATAGAAAAAAAAGAAAAAATAGCCATCATTGTGGGTGGACTTGAAGTTACATATGAAGAACTTTATAATAATGCTAGAAAGGCGGCTTGGTTTCTTTCAGAAAAAGGCATTTTCGCTGGAGACCGTATAATTCTCTCTGCGCAAAAAGACATACAATTTATCTATCTTTATCTGGGCGCTCAAATTCTGGGTGTGACAAATGTAATTATAGATTCCGAAAGCAATCTTGAGCGGGTTTTATTTATAGAGAAACAAACACAGCCAAAGTATTGTTTCGGTTATGATAGTTCGTTGTTTCCAAGTATTTGTTTTGCTGATTTACATTTGGAAAATGCAAATGTTTACGAAAAGGATAGTCCTGAACATCTAACACATGAAAGTGTAGCGGAAATACTTTTTACTACGGGTACTACCGGTAGTCCTAAAGGAGCATGTTTGAGTTATGGCAATATCTATGGCTCTGCAGATAATATTAATCAGTTTATTCAAAACAAAGAGGATGATGTAGAAGTTTTAGGGTTGCCTATTTGTCACTCATTCGGTTTGGGACGTATCCGCTGTAATATTTTAAAGGGCGCAACTATTGTGATTTTGGGTAGTTTTGCAAATGTCCGTCATTTTTTTAAATCTATAGAGCAATATAAAGCTACAGGTTTTGGTATTGTACCAGCAGCCTGGGCATACATTCGCAAAATAAGTGGAAGAAGAATAGAACAGTATGCTTCACAAATCCGATACATAGAGATTGGTTCTGCTGCAATGCCAATTGCTGCCAAGATGGAGATGCTGGACATGTTTCCAAATACCCGAATTTGTATGCACTATGGCTTAACAGAGGCTTCGAGAAACTGTTATGTGGAATTTCACGATACAGCGCATTTAGAGAGCATTGGTCGGCCAGTTTGCAATAAGGTGGACGTGAAGATTTTTGATGCAAAAGGCAATGAAATGCCTGATGGTGATAAAGGTGAACTTTGCGTGAAAGGAAATATGGTGATGCTTCGTTACCTAGAAGACAAGGATACAGATAATGTTTTCTTTGGTAAATATTTCCGTACGGGCGATTGTGGCTATAAAGATGCTGATGGTTATTTTTATCTGCTTGGACGTGAGAAGGAACTCATTAATGTGGGTGGGAAAAAGGTCTCGCCTATAGAGGTTGAAGATGCTGTAATGGCACTTGGTGTGGGTGACTGTGTATGTGTGCCTATGACGGATCCTGATGGTATCATGGGTGAATTAGTAAAATGTTATATTCTGGAAGGTAGTACAGAGCTTTCTTTTAACCAGATTGCCGACATGTTAAAAGATAAGCTGGAACACTTTAAGCAACCTGCTTGCTATGAATGGATAAAGCAGATACCTCAAACCTCATCAGGAAAAAAACAACGTGTTAATTTAAACTAATGATATGTCATTCTTAACGATAAATAATGTAAAGATGGTGGGTTTGTGCGCATGTGTGCCACCCGATATTGAAGAGAATCTAACTCTTCCTATCTTTGAGGATGAATCGGAAGCTAAAAAGGTGATTGCATCAACAGGTATTGAGAGAAAACATCTTGTAAAACCTGGAACCACAGCTTCTGACCTTACTTATCAAGGAGTTAAGAAACTGCTTTCAAAACTGGAGTGGGAGGCAGATAGTGTGGACGCACTTATTTATGTGTGCACTTCACGTGACTATGTAGCTCCTATAACTTCGGCGATTCTACAAGACAGATTAGGGTTTCGCAATGATTGCTATTGCTTGGATTTACCTTTAGGTTGTTCTGGTTGGGTATATGGAATGAGTAATATCAGTTCTCTGCTATCACATGGACAGTTAAGAAGAGGGTTACTAGTGTGTGCAGAAACTAATTCTCTGAATCGTTCTGCAAAAGACAAGACTGTGAAGCCTTTGTTTGGCGACGCTGCCACCATTACTGCTTTGGAGTATGATGTAGAGTGGAACAAACCTTTGCAGTTTAGTTTCGGTGTGGATGGTAGTGGATACAAAGCCGTTTGGACTGAGTTTGGCGGTACGCGTAATCCTATCACACTAGATGCAATCGAAGAGAAAGAAATTGAGCCAGGTGTTATTCGTAAGGGTATCGATATGGTGGTGAATGGTATGGATGTTTTTTCGTTCGCTATCAAGGTTCCACCACGCTCATTGACTGATTTTGTTGAGCACTTTGATGTTAATCTGGAGAAGGTGGATTACCTTTTTCTTCATCAGGCAAACAAGTACATTGATGATCGCATCCGAAAAAAGCTGAAACTACCAGAGGAGAAGGTTCCATACTGCTTGCAGGACTATGGCAATACTAATAGCGCATCTATTCCATTAGCAATGGTAGCATGCAAAGCCGAAGAACTGAAGAGTGGAGAATACGAATGTCTTGGTTGTGGTTTTGGCGTTGGATTAGCCTGGGGCTCGATTCGCTATTGGGTGAAAGACCTGAAGGCCGTAGTGATGCATGTATATGAGTATAACGAATAAATACTAAACTTTGTATGAAGTTCCACAAAGTAAAGACAGTACTCAAGTATTGTAAGGAAAGTTGGAAAAATAGTTTGTTTGTCATTGATAAGATAAAAACTAACGAATCCAAATCAAACAAGTGCAGAATATGCATTTGGTTTGATTTGGTTTATTGTTTTGTGAAATATGGCGATGACTTTAACGACTATTGTACATTCAAGTTTTGGGAGAAAACGTCGGAGGAAAGAAAATCCTATATCTCATTGCGTAGAAATGATGTGCTAAGATTTAAGATGAGTACCCCCAGAGTATATAATCTCTTTCTAGACAAAGCTGCATTTAATGAAAGATTCTCGAAATTCGTTTATCGCGGTTGGATGATTACAGAAGGTAGAGATATTGCAGACATTGATGCTTTTGTGCATAATTATGAAAGTGTAATAGTAAAACCACTCGAAGATTATGGAGGCCATGGTGTTATGAAACTGTCTTGTGGACATACTGATTACAAAGATAAACTGGAACATCTAGCTACGTGTTTAAAGGAGGGGAAAAAATACATCGTGGAGCAGACAATAGGCAATAATGAAGAGCTTAAGCATATTGCACCTGGCTCGTTGAACACAGTTAGATTGGTGACTGTAATAGATAAAAATAAACAATTACATATTATAGCTTCGCTCCTTCGTATGGGTAACGGTACTGCAATTACGGATAATTATCATGATGGGGGTATGGCGTGTCCGATTGACTTGAAAACATTTAAGTTGCGAGGAAATGCGTATGGCATGAACTGCGTGGAATATAGTCAGCATCCTTTCTCCAAAATAATTTTTGATGGTTATCAGTTGCACGAGATTGACAAATGTGTGGAGATGGTCAAAGAGATAGCTTTTATGGAACCGGAAGCACGTTATGTAGGTTGGGATTTTGCCATAACGCCAACTGGTGTCGAATTATTAGAAGGCAATATTCCTCCTGGTGAGGATATAACTCAAATTAGTACTGGGTGTGGAATGTGGTATAAAATGTTAGAGTGGATATAATGTTGAATTGATATATGGGAAATTATAATAACGATAATTTGTTTAAAGACACATCTAAAGAATATAGGGCACATACCATTAAATTGAATAACGGTGTAGAAATGCCTCAGGTAGGTTTGGGCACATTCTTAATTCCCAAAGAGAATCTTTCACATACCATTGCGGAAGCTTACGAAATGGGTTATCGCCAGTTTGATACGGCATGGAGATATCATAATGAAGCAGATATAGCTAAGGCATTGAAGGAAAATGGCATTAATCGTGAAGATGTATTTATTACAACCAAGGTAAATGCTGATGCTTTATTTATGTTTGGTTATTGGTATGGCAAACATAGTATTATCAATGTACGCAACTTCAAACCTGTGCGTAAGGCTATAGAAGAGTCTTTTCAGAATCTCGGTACAGACTATATAGACTTATTCCTTGTACATTGGCCATGGCCCATTTATCGAAAGATGTACAAAGAACTGACTAAATTTTACAAAGAAGGTCGCATTAGAGCAATTGGTGTTTGTTCGTGTTTACCTCCTCATTTGGAAGCTTTGAAAGAAGTGTCGGATGTATTGCCTGTTATCAACCAATTTGAAATAAGCCCACTCAATACTCAAAAGCAACTTATCAAGTATTGTCAGGATAGAGGTATTGCAGTGGAAGCAATGTCAACATTCAGTCATTTTCGTTCGAATAATCCCCGAAACGAGATTTTAGAGAATCCTGTATTGATACCAATTGCTCAAAAATACGGAAAGTCTGTTGCACAAGTTGTACTAAGATGGCTTTTGCAACAGGGAATTGCTACTATTGCAAAGACATGGGAATCGGTTCATTTAAAGGAGAATATATCGATATTTGATTTTGAACTGACAGAGGAAGAAATGGTAATTATTGATGGATTGGATCAGGGAAAATTCTTAAATTATAATCCATATAATGCATTTCGAGGTTTGCCTTTGAAGTACAAAACGTGGAAGGGATTTGATAAATAGTTAATGAATTATATTGTAAACAGTGTATTCAACTCAATAACCTATATTCTTCCTACAGGTGAGGAAAAGGATTGCTACTTGGTGGATTGTGGGGATGTAGAGAAGGTTATTGAACATGGTTGGCATGTGAAAGGGGTGCTTCTAACACATGCACACTTTGATCATATCTATGGATTGAATAAACTTGTGGATATTTTTTATGATGCATTGATTTACACTAATGAGGCGGGACGGGAAGGACTGATGAACCCCAAACGGAATTTCTCGCGCTACCATGATGAGGTTGAAGATTTTGTCTTTGCTTTTCCTGAGCGTGTGGTGCTGATAGACGACGGTGATAAGATAAAGATTGCGGAAGATATGTGGGCAGAGGTTATTGCTACGCCTGGGCATGCAGAAAGCTGCTTGAGTTACAAGATAGGAAAGTATCTTTTTACTGGAGATAGTTATATTCCTGGAATAAAGGTTTATACTTCTTTTCCCAGAAGTGATAAGGCCGCGGCAGAACAAAGTGTGAATCGCTTGTTGCAGTTACAAAAGGAATGTTGCTTGGATATTATGCCTGGACATTTGGTAACAGAATAAATCATGATGATTATGTATAGAAGTTTTGTAAAACGTTTACTTGATTTTGTATTAGCATTTATTGCATTGACAATACTGTTTTTGCCATTGCTGTTTATTACAATATGGTTGCATTTTGCCAATAAGGGCGCAGGGGCTTATTTCTTTCAAGAGCGACCTGGAAGAAATGGAAAGGTATTTAAGATAGTGAAGTTTAAAACCATGACAGACGAACGTGATGCCAATGGAAATCTTTTACCTGATGAGGTTAGATTAACAAAGATTGGTAGGTTTGTACGTGGTTGTTCGATAGACGAATTGCCCCAGTTGTGGAATGTTCTAAAGGGTGATATGGCGTTTATAGGTCCTCGTCCCTTATTGGTACAGTATCTTCCGCTGTATTCAAAAGAGCAGGCTCGCCGTCATGAAGTTCGTCCTGGTATAACAGGATGGGCGCAGTGCCATGGACGTAATGCCATTTCTTGGACAGAAAAATTCAAGTATGACGTGTGGTATGTGGATCATCTTTCTTTCCTTGTTGACATGAAAGTTATTTTCATTACAATAAAGAAAGTGCTTATCCGCGATGGTATCTCTCAGGAAGGACAAGCCACCATGGAAGCGTTCAATGGACATAATTAAAACTCTGGCACAGGTTCATTGTACTTTTATTTTTGGCAAAAGTATGCAAAATTTCTTTTTTAGAAGACTATAAAGGTTTAAAAGGTTAATTATCTCATCAACTGCTGAGCCCACTCGGGAATGTCTTCTGTATATTGTTTATATACTTTTCCCTCTACAGTACGATATAAAAGACGGGGCAATTCATTTTCTATAGAGTTATCATATATATAGGCTCTATCAACGAAACTAATTGCTTTTAAGGCATTTAGCAATGATTTGTAATAACGAGAGATAATTTTAGAAATAGGTACCTCGTGTCCACCTTCAAGAAAACGCTTGGTTACACGCGACACATTTATTTCTGGATTGGTCGTGCAAACAAAAAAGAACCGAATGAAAAAGCCTTCACTATGAGCCTTTCGTAGAAAATCCAATTTTTCCTCAGAAGAAAAAACTGTTTCAAATACAAAGTCTTTTCTTTCTGCCAAACAATTGTAACGCAACTCTGTTGAATACTGTGCTGCTTTCAATACTGCATCAGTCGAATTCCAGTCGCCAAATTGATCCTGAGCAATATTGTCGGGGTTAATGTATATACTACTTTCAGTCCACTCATTTGCCAAAAGCTGAATAGTTGTGGAGGTTTTACCCGACCCGTTTGGACCAGCAACAACACATAGAGTAGGTTTATGCATAAGCCCCGTTTCTTTTTTGTGAAGTTCTGAATTGTTCCATTTGTTTTACCATCTCATTAAAACGACGTTCCAATTCCTTCTTAGCTCTAATTGTAGATTGACGCGCCGATTCTTGCACTCCAAGCATAATTGCTTCAAGCATTTCGTCTGATGGTTCCTCCATGGAATTCAGTCTATATGATCTTAGTTCATCTTTAGACATATTCAAAGCCTTTATTTTTTGCAAATATACAACTTTCTTTGACACAATTCCAAATTTTACGGAAAGAATATCATTAATCATTAATAGCTTTGCTAAAAAGTTAAGTCTATTATTTTTTTTGCAAGTAAAGTAAAAAAAATAGTATCTTCGCAATAAATATCAAGAAACTCATAAAAACTATGATTACATTAGCAAACAACACAAGCATTCCACAGTTAGGTGTGGGCACCTGGACACTGATGGGCGAAGTAGCCACTCAGAATGTTTGCCTGGCACTGCAGGCAGGTTTTAGACTGATTGATACCTACGGCTCCGGTTTGATTGTCGCTGCGCGGAGAATATACACGCTATTCTCCGCATATTTTGCGGAGAATATGATGGTTTTTCTCCGCAAAACTTGTAAATTAAGGTGAGAACTATTATTTTTGCTGCCAAAAGAAGACGTGATGAAACAGCATTATATATGGCAAGAAAAGGAATGGCCTTGCATGAGATGGCAGGATGCGGAACTTTCTAAACTATTGACGGAGGTGAATGTGCTTCGTGGACAATTGTTTGGAAGGTTATCTATGTTTGGATTTGAAGAAAAGAACGAATCCCTGCTGAGTGCATTGACCCAGGAAATTGTACATTCTGCTGAAATAGAAGGTGAAATGCTAAATCATGATAGTGTGCGTTCTTCTGTGGCCAGGCAACTGGGACTTGAATATGAGGGATTACCTCGTACCGATCATTATGTAGAAGGTGTGGTACAGGTTTTGATGGATGCAACGCAGAATTTTAACTTGCCCATTACGTCGGAACGTCTTTTTGCCTGGCATGCAGCATTGTTTCCTTTGGGATATAGTGGAACGTACAAGATAACTGTGGCTGATTGGCGGCAGGGTGAAGAGCCTATGCAGGTTGTTTCGGGAGCGTTAGGAAAACAGAAAGTGCATTATGAGGCTCCTGTAAGTAAAGACGTTCCTAAAATGATGGAGAAGTTCCTGGCTTGGATAAATGATGAACAGAACAATGTTGAACCATTGATAAAAGCTGCTGTCGCGCATCTTTGGTTTGTTACAATTCATCCTTTCGATGATGGAAATGGTCGTTTGGGTAGGACAATCTCAGAAGCATTGCTTTCGAGAGCTGACGAAACATCACAGCGTTATTATAGCCTGTCTTCTGTGATATTGGGAAGCAGAAAAGAGTATTATGCTCATTTGGAAAAAGCACAGAAGGGAGATTTGAATGTTACTCCGTGGGTTGAGTGGTTCTTGACGGCGTTGAAGAAGGCTTTGCAAAACTCGTTACAGCAAACTAGCAATGTGCTGAACAAAATACATTTCTGGGAAAGGAACAGACATGTTACTTTGAACGAGCGACAGCGAAAAATTCTAAATATGCTTCTGGATGGGTTCGATGGGAAATTGAATTCATCTAAATGGTATAAGATAAATCATTGCTCGCAGGATACAGCCAATCGTGATATTAATGATTTAATCAACAAAGGAATACTAATAAAATCGAAAGAAGGAGGACGTAGTACTAACTATGAGTTGAGAGTTGAGTGATGAGAGTTGAGAGTAGTCGCTTCGCGACGGTTTGAGAAGGAGCCTGCGGCTCCGGTTTGAGTGGTTTGATGCCTTCGGCGGTTTGAATAGTTTGAATGGTTTTAAACTTTTACAAACTCATAACTCACAACTCATAACCGATGTAGGTATTATGCTGGCTATTCCGTTAAAAAAATGTGGTATTATGCTAGTTATTCCGTTAAAAAAATGTAGTTTTGCACCAGATATTCCGTTGAAAAAATGTATTGTGGTTTTATAATAGTTTGATATTTAGTGCTATGGAAAGATATTTGTATAACGACTTGCTGAAATGGAAATCTTCTGATAACAGAAGGCCATTAGTGTTGTTTGGGGCCAGGCAGGTTGGAAAGACATGGTTGTTAAAAGAATTTGGCGGTCGTGAATATAAAAACATAGCTTTTGTTAGTTTTGATAGAGACGATGCTGCAAGTCAGCTTATGGAAACGGAAAAGTCGGCAGAGAAACTTCTGAGAGGATTGTCGGCTGTTACTGGAGTTGACATTGTACCAGGTGAAACACTTGTTATTCTTGATGAGATACAGGATTGCTCTATAGCATTGATGCGCTTGAAGGTTTTGGCAGAAGATGCCCCCGGATATCATGTTGTGGCCTGTGGAAGCCTTTTGGGAATAGCGCTTCACGAAGGAATCTCATACCCTGTAGGAAAGGTGGATGAAATGTACCTTTATCCAATGGATTTTGGAGAGTTCCTCATGGCAAAAGGAAAAGATAAGATGCAGGCTTTTCTTGAAGAAAACGACTGGGCAATGATAAAAACTATCAGCAAAGAGTATGTAGATTTACTGCGTCAGTATTACTATGTGGGTGGTATGCCTGCTGCAGTTAAGGCATACGTCGAAGGCGAAGGGCTCAACGCTGTACGCGCTCTGCAGAAACAGATATTGGATGGTTATGACCGTGATTTCAGCAAGCATGCTCCAATCCGAATAGTTCCAAGAATCCGCATGGTGTGGCAAAGCATTGTTTCTCAGTTGGCTAAAGAGAATAAAAAGTTTATATTTGGCGCTATGAAAAAAGGGGCAAGAGCCTCGGAGTTTGAAGAAGCCATTCAATGGTTGACAGATGCAGGTATTGTATATAAGGTTAATCGCGTTAATGAGGTTCGTATGCCGCTGAAATTCTATGAAGACCGAGGAGCATTCAAACTTTTTATACTTGATGTTGGATTGATGGGTGCAATGGCTGATGTTCCTGCTAGTCAGATAATGGTAGGCGAGAATATATTTAAGGAGTATAAAGGCGCGTTCACGGAAGTTTATGTTGAATCACAACTGGTATCGACAGGTATTCCTGTGTATTATCATTCTGTGGAAAATTCACGAATAGAGTTGGACTTCGTTATTCAACTTAGCGACAATGTATATCCTGTAGAAGCAAAGGCGGAAGAGAACGTTAAGGCAAAGTCAATGAAGCTGTTCATTGAAAATAATCCTGGGCTGAAAGGTATTAGGCTAAGCATGAAGGACTATAAGGATCAGTCGTGGTTAGAGAATATTCCTCTTTATGCCTTTGGAGAGTATCTTGGTGGAAGAAATAAAAGTTGAGTGTTTAGAGTTTGAGAGTCTACTTTTCGAATCTGCTACAATCTGCTACATGTCTACATTTCGAATCTGCTACACCCCAAGTGTCTATCCCCAATAAAAATGTAGTTTTTGGGTGTTTTATCCCCAATAAAAATGTAGTTTTTAAGTGTTTTATCCCCAATAAAAATGTAGAATTCTTGTTTAATTCGTTTATTTATAGTACTTTTACGCCAAAATATTAAAATTGCTAAGAATGAAACGAAATATTTCGGCAGAATTAGTAGCGTGGAAAAACAATCCGAAGCATAAACCGCTTATACTCCTGGGTGCTCGTCAGGTGGGGAAAACATATATATTGAAGGATTTTGGCAATCGGGAGTTTGACAATCTTATATATGTGAACTGCCATAATAATCAGTTTGTTGAAGGACTATTTGTGGATTTTAATATCAAACGTATTATCTATCAATTAGAACAGGCTTTTGAACAGAGAATTGTGCCAGGCAGCACTCTTTTGTTTTTTGATGAAATACAAGAGGTGGAGAATGGTATTCCTTCGCTTAAGTATTTCTGTGAGGAAATGCGCAGCCTGCATGTTGTTGTGGCAGGTTCACTGCTGGGCATTTCGCTTCGTGAGGAAGAGAGTTTTCCTGTTGGAAAGGTGGATGATCTGCGCATGTATCCCATGACTTTTGATGAGTTCTTGTTGGCGAATGGCCGTGAGATGCTAGCTCAGTCTGTTCGTAACCTTGACTGGGACTCATTGACAATCCATCACGATAGTTTGACAGACTATTTGCGTCAGTATTATTTTTGTGGAGGAATGCCAGAGGCAGTTGATACATGGATACAGAACCATGATGCAAAACAAACCCGCGAGGTGCAACGGGCTATTCTTTCTACATATTACCTGGATATGGGTAAGCATACCAATTCCGAAGTAGTACGCATTCGGCAGGTGTGGGAAAGTATTCCAATGCAGTTGGCAAAGGAAAATAAGAAATTCATATTTGGAGCGGTAAAAAAAGGTGCACGTGCTGCAGATTTCGAGAAAGCAATACAATGGCTTGTTGATGCGGGCCTTGTCTATAAGGTTGCTCGCGTGGCAAAACCTCAGGAACCATTAAAATTTTATGCCGACCAATCATCCTTTAAGGTTTATCTGATGGATTGTGGCTTATTGGCATGTATGTGCGGAGCACGTTCTAGTAAGATGCTTGTTGGAATGGATGTGTTCTCGGAGTTTAAGGGCGCATTTACAGAGAATTATGTACTTCAACAATTGAAGAGTTTGGAGCAACACAATGAAATGGATAAGAATATTTATTATTTCACCAAGGATAATTCTACAATGGAAATTGATTTTGTGGTACAGACCCATCAGGGGATTATTCCTGTTGAAGTTAAAGCCATGGAAAATGTACAAGCCAAGTCGCTGCGTAATTTCGTAACTGTAGATTTTGCTGGTTTTCACCTGACAGGACTCAGAGCGTCCATGCTTCCATTCAAGGAGCAGGATTGGATGGTAAACATACCATTGTATGCTACCGAAACATTCTTCAGGAGCAAAGGACTAGGAACGGATGATTAATGGATGAAACAATGAAAACATACTTAATAACTGGTGCTACGGGATTGATAGGGCAGAACCTGGTGAAGGAGTTGTTGCCACAGGGATGCCGTTTGGTTTTGCCGGTGAGGAATATAGAGAGGGCCCAGGCGATGTTTGGGGTAGGTGAGCAATTGTGCTATGTGCAGCATGATTTTGAGAAGGCGTTGCCTTTGCAGGTAGAGGAGAAGGTGGATTACATTATCCATGCTGCCTGTCCTACTGCCAGTAGTTTTATGCAACAGCATCCGGTAGAGACCATCAATACCATTCTGAATGGTACGCAAAGCATACTGGAACTGGCCAGGAAACAGCAAGTAGAGAGTGTGGTATTCCTTTCGTCTTTAGAGGTGTATGGCAATATTACCGATGATAGTGTGCCAGTAACCGAGGATGTGCAGGGATATGTTGATCCGCTGTCACCTCGCAGCAGTTACCCAATGGGAAAGCGTATGGCCGAGGCACTTTGTGCCGATTATGCTGCCGAGTGTGGTGTGCCCGTGAAGATAGCAAGACTGACACAAACCTTTGGGCCTGGAGTATCGGCTACCGACCGCCGCGTGTTTGCTCAGTTTGCTGCCAGTGCCCGTGAAAGTCGCGACATAGTGCTTGCTACTACAGGTGCCAGCAGTAGGATGTACCTGCACACGCAGGATGCGGTTTCGGCCATCCTTACCATCTTAGAAAAAGGCGAGAATGGTCAGGCCTATAATGTGGCGAATGAAGATACCTATATCAGTGTGCTGGATATGGCACGTTTTGTGAAAGATAACTTTAACCCCGCTATTCAGGTTAGGGTAGAACTGCAACAGAATCATTGCTATTTGCCCGAGTTTCATTTGCGATTGAGTATCGAGAAGCTCAAGGCGCTGGGGTGGAAAGCCCAGAATGGGCTGTACGAAATGTTCAAAGCCTTGAACATTTCGTGACAACGGACAACAGACAACGGACAACGGACGGTCGCCTTCGGCGTTTGTCTTTAGGACGCAAAGTCGCAGAGTCACAGAGACGCAAAGTTATCATTAATCCCTAATCCCTCGCTCGAATCTTTGATTCGCTTGCGTATCGAAGAGGAGCAAGAATCAACAAGTAGGTCCTGCCTCACTGGAAGGACGTGAAGAAATTTGAAGTATTGGCGTATTGGGTTATGCGTTGTGAGTTATGAGTTAAGCGATAACGAAATCAGCAAGTAACCCCGCCTTGGCGGAAGAAGCGTGAAGAAAAGTGCTTGAAAGTGCGTTAAGAGGCGCAAACTGTTTGAGTGCGAAGCACGAGTTTTGGCGCCTTAGCAATAGAAAGTACTTTTTAGCTTCTGGAGACACAGCGGGCAACCTTTCTTTGTTTCGTTTCTTTCGTTTGCACGAAAGAAATGAAAATAAAAATCGTTTTCATCATCATTTTCATTAAAAATGATTATCTTTGTACCTTATAAAAGTTTAAAAGTTTAAAAGTTTAAAAGTTTAAAAGTTTAAAAGTTCAAGAGTTCAAAAGTTTAAAGGCTTTTTATTATGAAAAAACTATTATCTATTTTGACCTTTGTGGTTGTTTTTGTTATGGGTGCACAGGCACAGACCGATGCTTTTAAGCATATGGCAGTGGGTGCGTCATTGGGAACTGATGGTATTGGTGTGGATGTGGCTACAAATGTTACACCAAATGTTGAACTGCGTGCAGGAGCAAGCTTCTTGCCAGCGCTTTCGTTCAATACGAATGTGAATGTGTTTGTGCCTTCGATTACGGGCGACCAGCAGAAGGCATTGGATATGCTGGATATCAAGGTGCCTAACATTAACTCGAATGTGGATGTGAAGTTGAAGCCTAAAATGGCTACTTTTAAGTTGCTGGTGGATCTGTATCCTTCAAAGAACAGTCCGTTCCGCTTTACCGTAGGTGCATACATTGGTGGTGCACAGGTAGCTACAGCTGTGAACAGTGATGTAAGTGCCCAGGAAATCAGAAACTACAATGCTACATTGAACAGTGTGCAGCCAAAACTGGATGCTTTCAACAAGCAATATGGTACCGACTATAAGTTTGATGCAGCTCCTTATCGCCCTAAATATGTAATGGGTGACTATACTTTGTATCCCGACGAGCAGGGTTATGCACATGCTGAGGTAAAGGTAAGTGCTGTTCGTCCATACGTGGGTATTGGTTTCGGCCGTGCCGTGCCAAAGAACAAGTCTTTAGGATTCTCATTCGACCTGGGTGTTCAGTACTGGGGAACGCCAAAGATTTACTGTAATGGCGAGCAGATGACGAAGAATGGCAATGGTGGTGATGTGGATAAATTGATGAATCTTGCACAGTCTATTCCTGTTTATCCGGTGATGAGCTTCCGTTTGTGCGGAAAAATTCTTTAAATTTTTCCGCGACAACAGACAACGGACAACAGACAACGGACGGTTATGGCACAGCGTAAGTTAGAAAATTTGGATGTTTGGAATGATGCCAGATTTTTCGTTGTTGATATTTACAGAATGATGTACAATGTCCGTGATTATGGATTTAAAGATCAAATTCAAAGAGCGGCAGTTTCAATAATGAATAATATCGCAGAAGGCTTTGAATCTGGATCGGATGTTCAGTTTGCACATTTTTTGAATATTGCAAAAGGTAGTTGCTCTGAAGTTAAAAGTATGTTGTTCCTCTGTCAGGATTTGAAGTATTGTACAGAGGAAAAAAGAATAGAATTGTATGATAAGTTATATAACATATCAAGCAAAATATACAACTTATCTACTTATTTAAAGAAACAGAAATGATTAGACAGATAGATAGCATTATAGATAATAGAAAAACGTGGACAAACTGTACACGTAGTATAGTCTGTTGTCCGTTGTCTGTTGTCCGTAGTCAATTATCTATAGTCCGTTGTCTGTTGTCCGTTGTCTATCGTCTATCTATGTCTCGCGTAGCGTTGACTGTTGTCTGTTGTCTGTTGTCTGTTGTCCTTTCTTCGCAGAGCGCATACGCTCAGCGAAGAAAGAAACAGCCTGTGGATATGTTCTGGGGCGCTACTACCGGTATTACGCATTCGATGAGTGAGAATACGCTGGCAACAGATTTGCTGGGTGCCGAGTGGCCTAACCTGAACCTGTCGTTAGGTGCATTCTGGACACATAGCTTTGGTATGCGACTGAACTTTGGCTTTAACCCACAGGTGGGACGTCCTTACAAGATTTTGTATGAGGAGTGGCCAGACAGGTACCATAAGTATAGATACAACATCCTGTCGGGGTATCTGGATTTCATGTTTGATATCTCGAACGGATTTACGATGTACGACAAGCGCCCCGTGTTTAACATGTATTTCTTGGTGGGTGGCGGTTATGTACATACCTTTGGCTTTAGCAAGCGTGTGGAGGGTTATCCACCTTATTATATTGTTGATCCTACACCGGGTAATTATGGTGCTGGAAGAATAGGTGTGCTGGCAACCTATAAACTGAGTTATCACTGGGATTTTGATGCGGAAATATTGTTCCATGGCACCAGCGACAAGGTGAATGGTGTGAACCGTGGCGGTGCACTGGATACCTATACTTCTATCTCGGTGGGTTTTGTGTATCACTTCAAGGGTAACGATGTGTATAACCGCAAGCGCTATGCAGGAACATTCAACAAGAAAAACTATCCTAAGAAATACCGCGACAGGGATGTGCACCTAGAGGAACAGGAGAAATACTTGAAGGAATATCACAAGAAACACAAGGATACCCGCCTGAAGGAACGTCAGGATTACCTGGAGGATTATCTGGAAACTTCGCCTGATTTGGAACACCTCTACGAGCGTGAGGATTACTGGTTGGAGTACTTTGCTACACATCCTGAGGTTGACCAGCGTGCCAAGGAACGTATTGAATACTGGAAGAACTATCGCAAGGCACATCCTAAGGATGCCCGTGCACAACAGCGTGAAGCTTACTGGAAGAAGTTCTACAAGGAACAGAAGCAACAGAAGAAACTAGAGAAGAAACTGAAAGCCAAGGGATTGGATAACTTGGTACAGCATAAGAAAATTAAATTGGCAAAGGAAACTTATCGTCCTGGACAGGTTATGTACACCACGCTGTCGTTCTACACCGACCGTTCGTTTATCAACAACAACGAACAGATGGCACAGCTGAACCACGTGGCAAGGTTCTTGAAGGATAATCCACAGGCAACCTTAGTAATTACAGGTTATCCAGATAGAGCCAGCGCACAGAACATGGCACAGAACGAGGCTTTGGCCAAGGCACGTGCACAGGCGGTCTATGATGAGTTGGTGCGTGTGTACAAGGTGGATGCCAATCGTTTGAAGATGGCCTGGAAAGCCGACCGTACCATTCAGCAGGATGGTACGAGCGAAGACTGGTTCAAGGCCGTGATGTTTACAATGGAATAAAAAAGATATGGACCCGAAACCGAAAATTATCAGAACCTCTACCGTTCCTGGTTCGCTGAACACCTTTTGCAAAGGATTGCTTACCGAACTGAAGGAGGAATATGAGGTGGTGGCACTCTCGTCGCCGGGTGAGGAACTGGATGAACTGGGTGAACGCGAGCAGGTGAAAACCATTGCCGTGCCCATGCAACGACAGATTTCACCACTGAAGGATCTGGTTTCGCTTTGGAAAATATACAGGGCTTTTCGCAGGGAGAAGCCACAGATGGTGCACAGCATGACACCTAAGGCGGGATTGCTTTGCATGATGGCTGGCTGGATGGCACGTGTGCCCGTGCGTGTGCATACCTTTACGGGATTGGTGTTTCCTACGGCTAAAGGCTTGAAGCAGAAGATGCTGATCATGACCGATCGCATTACCTGTGCTTGTGCCACACACATCATTCCCGAAGGAAGGGGCGTGAAGCACGACTTGCTGAAATACAAGATTACAGGCAAGCCCTTGAAGGTACTGGGCTATGGCAATGTGATGGGTATCAACCTGGAACATTACCGCTCTGAAACCACTGCCCGCAAAAAGATGGAGGCGGATGATACCTTCTCGTTCCTGTTTATTGGCAGGTTGGTGGGTGACAAGGGTATCAACGAACTGGCACATGCTTTCTGTAGGCTGTGCAAGAAATATGAGCAAGTACGTTTGGTATTGGTAGGCGGATATGAAAGTGATTTGGATCCGCTAAAACCAGATACGTTACGCCTGATACAGGAAACGCCGCAGATTATGGCAGTGGGTGTGCAGAAGGATGTGCGACCTTGGTTTGAAACAGCCGATGCATTGGTGTTCCCCAGCTATCGTGAGGGTTTTCCAAATGTGGTGATCGAGGCGGGTGCCATGGGAGTGCCCAGCATTGTGACGGATATCAATGGCAGCCGTGAGATTATCCGCGAGGGCTTGAATGGGCGCATCATTCCTTCACAGGATGAAGAAAGTCTGTACCAGGCGATGGAATGGATGGTAAATCATCCGTTGGCTTGCATTGAGATGGCCGGACGTGCACGCAAGATGGTGGAAGACCGCTATGAACAAGGTTTTGTGCGCCGCTGCCTGAAAGATTTTTATAGAAAGATTTTAAAACCATGATAAAGAGAATACTGTTTGTCGTCTTGATGATACTGGTCACTGCCGGGGCAAATGCCCAGCAGTTAGGCAGGCGCCATGCCACTTCAAAGGGAGAATGGTTTCTGGGTGTGCGCACGGGTATCAGTCATTCACTCACAGAGAATACGCTGATTTCCGACTTTATCCACAACCGTCCCAGCTTTGATATCATGGGTGGTAAACTGTTCAATCAGCGATTTGGTATTCGAATCTCGGCAGGTATTCATCAGCAGATGAGTCGCCCTTACAAACAGTTGCGCTATGATTATCCCGATATCTACGATTCTTATCAGTTTAACCTGATTACTGCCTATGTAGAGGGTATGGTGAATCTGGGAAACTTGTTTGCCCGCCGTCCTGTGCGACACATGCTGAACGTGTACCTGTTTGCAGGTGTGGGTGGTAACGGAACATTTGGCTTTAGCAAGAAGGTAAAGGACTGGGAACGCTACCCTGTGGATAGCAAGGGAAATGCCTATATGGCGGGGCGTGCTGGATTACTGCTTTCTTCGCAACTCACCAAGCACATGGAACTGATTGTGGAGGGGGCGTGTAATGTTACCGACGACCGCTACAACGGTGTGAAATATGGTTTCAAGATGGATGGCTACATCAGCGTGATGGCGGGTGTGAACTGGCGATTTGTGAGCAAGCGTCAGCGCCTGCACGATGCCATTCGTCGCAAGCAGAAGAAAGAGGGTATTGTGCCCGACAAGAACAAAATAAAGGAAACCCGTATCGAGGCTAATGGGCAGTTATCTACCAGCATTCCTTTCTACGAGGAACGCTCGTTTGTGAACGAAACGCAGCGCCTGGTAGTAGGACAAGTAGCTATCTTCCTGGCCGAGCATCCTGATGTGAATGTGGTGATGACAGGCTATCCCGACAGCATGGATGCCTATGGTCCCTGGAATGAGAAACTGGCACAGCAGCGTGTGCAGGCTGTGTATGATATGCTGGTGAAGGATTATGGCATTGCACCATCGCGCCTCACCATGGAATACAAAACCGATAGGCTGAGCCCCGTTCCTGTAGAGGGCGTATGGGTAAAGGCCGTGGTATTTAATGTGAAATAAAGGACTAAAACTTATCTGGGTATGCGAAACAGAATTTATCTTTGTCTGGCTCACATGAGCGGAAAGGAACAGCAGTTTATCCAGGAAGCTTTCGATACCAACTGGGTGGTGCCATTGGGGCCCAACGTAAATGGTTTCGAGGCTGATTTGGAAGCGTTCTTTGCAGCAGAAGGGCTGGATGCTAAACCTATCGTAGCACTTTCGGCTGGTACTGCCGCCTTGCATCTGGGACTGATAATGCTGGGCGTAAAGGCGGGTGATGAGGTGATTTGCCAGTCGTTTACTTTCTCGGCTTCGGCCAATCCTATTGTTTACCAAGGAGCCACTCCTGTGTTTGTGGATAGCGAACCAGGTACTTGGAACATGGATCCACAGTTGCTGGAACAGGCCATTCAAGACCGCATGGCCAAAACGGGCAAAAAACCAAAGGTAATTATTCCTGTGTATCTGTATGGCATGCCTGCCTATATCGACGAAATCATGGCAGTGGCCCAGAAATATGACATTCCTGTACTGGAAGATGCTGCCGAAGCGCTTGGATCGGAATACAAAGGCAGGAAATGCGGAACATTTGGTGCCTTTGGTGCACTTTCGTTCAATGGAAACAAGATGATTACTACCAGTGGAGGTGGAGCGTTAATCTGTCCAGATGCCCAGGCCAAGCAGCGCGTTACCTTCTTTGCTACGCAGGCGCGCGAACCTTATCCATATTATCACCACGAGCAGATTGGCTATAATTACCGCCTGAGCAATATCTGTGCGGGCATTGGCCGTGGCCAGATGACAGTGGTAAGCGAGCATGTGGAGCATCACCGCAGGGTGAAGGAACTGTACAAGCAGTTGCTGGCAGATGTGCTGGGTATTACCGTGCATGAGGCACCCGAGGCTTATATGGAAAGCAACTATTGGCTGAACACCATTGTGGTAGAACCAGCACAGTATGGCATGACGGCCGATGAACTGCGCATCAAGCTGGATGCAAAGAACATAGAAAGTCGTTTGCTTTGGAAACCTATGCATCTGCAGCCTGTCTTTGCACAGGCGCCTTCCTATGTGAATGGCGTGAGCGAGAATCTGTTCAACAAGGGCTTGTGCTTGCCTTCTGGTCCTTGTGTGAGTGAGGAAGACGTACGTTACATCTGTGAAGCCATCAAAGGGAAATGAATTATCTGAAGGAACTATTAAATAAGGTATTTGGTTGGTACTTTACCAAGAAGTCATTGCCCTATTGGGCTGTGTTCATGGCAGATTGTAGCCTTGTGATCTTTTCCATGTTTGTTTCGTACATGGTGGTGATGGGTAGGCAGGCAGCCGTGTATGGTGGCAGATACCTACTGTGGACATTGCTGGTTTACCTATTTATATATATACTCTGCTTTCGCCTGTTCCGCACCTATAGGGGGGTGCTGCATCTGTCGTCGTTCAAGGAGCTGAGGCAGGTAACCTTAGCCATGATGCTGGGTACGCTGCTGGCTGCAGGCTTCCGTTTTGCCTGCAACTACCTAGATGGGTTTACCATTATTCCTTACCGCTGCATCCTGGTAACAGGTATTGTGGCCTGTGTGCTGATGCTGCTGGTGCGTATCATCATGAGTAATATTAACGAGGTGATTAGAAAGCAACGCAAGGAAATGGAAGACTTGCTGCCCCGTGAGGTAATAGAGGTGAATATGCCTGCCATTGGCAACATGCTAACCGGAGAACGCATTTTGATTACGGGTGCTGCAGGCAGTATAGGCAGTGAACTGGTGCGCCAGATAGCGCCTTATCATCCAGATGAACTGATTATGGTGGATCAGGCCGAAACGCCCATGCACGACCTACGCCTGGAAATGGCTACTAACTGGGCATTTATCAAGAGTCATACCTTGGTGGCCAATATCTGCAATCCTCGCCGAATGGAACAGATATTTCAGTTGTACAAGCCAGCCTATGTGTTCCATGCGGCTGCCTATAAGCACGTGCCGATGATGGAGGATAACCCCAGCGAGAGTGTAGAGAACAATGTGCTGGGTACCCGTGTGGTGGCCGATCTGGCAGTAAAATACCGCGTGAAGAAATTCGTGATGATTTCTACCGACAAGGCGGTGAACCCTACCAATGTGATGGGCTGTTCAAAGCGTATCTGCGAAATCTATGTACAAAGCTTGAACAAGGCCATTCATGAGGGTAAGGTAGAGGGCATCACCCAGTTTGTGACCACCCGTTTTGGCAATGTGCTGGGATCGAACGGTTCGGTGATTCCGTTGTTCAAGAAGCAGATAAAGGCAGGTGGCCCTGTAACGGTGACACATCCGGATATTACCCGTTTCTTTATGTTGATTCCCGAGGCATGTAAACTGGTACTCGAAGCGGGTACCCGTGGCAAGGGAGGAGAGATCTTTGTGTTTGACATGGGCGAACCAGTGCGCATAGCCGATCTGGCCAAGGCCATGATAGCCCGCAGTAACCATCCGCATGTGCAGATAAAATATGTGGGACTGCGTGATGGAGAGAAACTATTTGAAGAAGTATTGGACGATGCCGAAACTACGATTCCTACCTCACACCCCAAGATTAAGGTGGCCAAGGTAAGGGAATACGACTATGCCAAGGTGTGTGAAGACCTGGAACAATTGCTGGATGTTTGCAGCAGCTATGATGACATGGCAATTGTTAGCGTTATGAAGGATTTGGTACCAGAATTTATCAGCAAACACTCAAAATACGAAAAATTAGATAGAAATTAGAGAAATTTGATTAAAAAATTGTCAGTATTGATAAAAATATGTAATTTTGCAACTCAAACTGATTTTATTTAGAAAACTACTACTAAAAACAAAATGAAAAAGCTACTTACATTGGTTCTGCTGCTTGCTTCCAGCTGGAATGCATTTGCACAGGACGAAGAGTTCGCCAGCTACAACCTGAAGGAGACTGACATCGACCATGTGATGCCAACCCACTTTATGGATAACTGGTTTGTAGGCGTTTACGCCGGAACAGCGCAGTCATGGGGTTCGTTTACCTCAAAGACTAGTTTCTTAAAAAAGTTACAACCCACTTTCTCACTCACAGTAGGTAAGGCCATTACTCCTGTCAACGAAATCCGTATGATGGTGAACTTTGGACGTAATACCGGTGATACTGAGATTGGAAAGTTGTATCACTTTAACACTTGGGGTCTGTACTTCGACTGGCTGCCAAACCTGACCAACCTTTTCTTAGGTTATCGTGAAAACCGCCGTGTGAACTTCAAGGCACTGGTGGGTATCGGTGGTGAAATCTCTGCCGGATTCTCTGGTCGTGACTGGAATCCTGTTACTGATAAGGTTGACGAAGTGGGTAAACCACAGAACGCATATTATAACACCCGACAGACCAGTCTGGTAGATTTACGTCTGGGTTTAGGTATGTCTATTCGCCTGAACGACAAGTTGAAGTTGAACATCGAGGCTGTAGAGAACATGCTGGATGACTCTCGCGATGGTATCCAGGATGAGAAGAATGGCTGGGATGGTCACCTGAACCTGATGGTGGGTGTGACCTATCACTTCAAGAATGCTGACAAGGCTCGTCAGTTCTCATACGTTCGCCGCGACTTGCAGCGCTACGAACCACTGATCAAGGAGGCTGAGGATTTGCGTGCCAAGGCTGATGATGCAGAAAGAAAGCCTATCATCATCGAAAATCACCAGCAGGTGGATAAGCAGGTAATCTACACCATGATTTCTTTCGATCCAGAAGAAACCGACGTAGAGCGTTTGCAGCAGACCAACGTATATACCACTGCACAGACCTGGAAGCAGTTGCCAGAGGCTGATATCTACATTGTAAATGCCAGCAAGAAGAACGACAAGACTTTCCGCAAGCGTGCCGAGAGCATCAAGGACGTATTGAGCGATCGTTGGCAGATTCCAGAGAAGCAGATCAAGGTAGAGGCTAACGAGGCCGACGTGTTGACCAAGTATAACTCAAGACACTATATTATTTTCATTATTAATGAATAAGACTATGCTGAAGAAACTATATATTGCAATGTTCGGTTTGATGGCTGCAACAACTGTTTCAGCTCAGTCTAACCCACAGGAGGAAATCAAGGCAGAGGAAATTGAATATCTGCATCGCTATAATTTCTGGGACAATTGGTATGTGCAGGGTGGAATAGGTATCAGTCACTCTATGAGTGAGAATACCCGTTTCGGTAACTTCTTTGAAGCCCAGCGCCCAAGTTTTACTGTTGGTATTGGTAAGTGGTTCTGGCCTTCATTCGGTTTGCGTATGACTGCAGGCTACAAGCCTCAGAAGGGTCGTGCGGAGTGGTCTTTGTGTGATAGATTTCCTGATATTTATGGATTTTACAAGTTTACCGTGTTGGCAGCTTATTTAGATGGTATGGTGAACTTTACCAACGTGTTCTACCGCTACAGCGAAACCCGCCGCTTTAACCTGATTGGTTTCATTGGTGTGGGTTACAATCGTTCTGTAAACTTTGATAAGAAGGCTGTTGAAAGAATGAAAGAGGAGTATCCAATTGATACAAAATCTCACAACTATCTGGCTGCACATGTGGGCTTGAATGCCAGTTACATGCTTAGCGAGCCATGGGATATCAACTTCGAGGTTTCGTTCAACGGTACCGATGATGCCTACAATGGTGTGCGCTACGACCGTGTATATGATACATACGTAGATGTTTTGGTTGGTTTTACCTATCATTTCAAGGATCAGTTTGATCACCACCGCTTTAAATATACACACGCTACCGACTCTCCATACTTGGAGCACCTGAACGATGATATCAACAAGGAGCGTGAGCGTTTGGCTAAGGCTGAGGCACCTATCACCAAGACTGTTGAGGATGTGAACTTCCACGAACAGCTGAATACCACCGTTTCATTCTACATCGACCGTCACTACATTACCGACGCTCAGAAGAAGAACGTAGAGAGTGTTTGCCGCTGGATGGAGAACCACCCAGACATGAAGCTGATTGTAACTGGTTATGCCGACGTTCAGACTGCATATCCTGCCTACAACATGGCTTTGTCAAAGCGTCGTGCACAGGCTGTTTACGATATGATGGTAAACGAGTTTGGCGTAGATCCTTCTCGCCTGCGCATCGATTTCAAGGGTGACGTTGAACAGCCATACGGTTTGGTAAATGAGTGGAACCGTGCGGTAATATTCATTATTGACAAATAAAAAGAAGGAGGAACGAAATATGAAAAACATTTTAACTTCTTTGATGTTGATGGCTTGCCTGAGCCTAAGTGCTCAGACTGTAGAGCAGGCTGGTGTGACCTACAAGATGATCAATGGTACCGAAGCAGAGGTAGCTGCTAATCAGAATATCGATATTGAAGGTGCCGTAGTGATTGCAGAAACCGTAAACGACCATAAGGTGGTAGCAGTAGCAGATTCTGCTTTCTATAAGTGTAAGAAGATTACTTCACTGCAGTTGCCTAAGAGCGTAGTACGCATGGGTATGTTTGCTACCAGTCACTGTTTCCAGTTGACCAAGTTCATCGTTGCCAATGATAATCCTGCCTTTGCAGTAGAGGATGGCGTATTGATGAGCAAGGATATGACTACTATTATCTGTTGCCCAGCTGGTAAGACAGGCAACTACAAGACTCCTGCACAGGTAACTAAGATTGCTCCTGCTGCTTTCAGCACTTGCAAGAACCTGGGCAAGATTGAGATTGGTGATGGCATTACCGAAATTGCAGACTATACCTTCCAGGGTTGCTGGAGTTTGGCTGACGTAGTATTCTCTAACAATCTGGAGACCATCGGTCAGTATGCGTTCGCTAACACTATCCTGCAGCGTATCTACTTCCCTAAGACTTTGAAGAGCATTGGCGATTACGCTTTTGCCAACAATAGTATTGTAGAGGTGAACCTGAAGGGTACTGTTCCTCCTGTATTGGGTAAGGATGTATTCGGTGTAGAGAATATCGACGAGAAATGGTGCATGCGTCTTTACGTGCCAAGAGGCTATGTACAGACCTACAAGAAGGATAACAAATGGCGTTACTTCCTGCGTGTGCTGGATGTTTACACTTCTCGCTGGACAGTTTAATACGGATGTAAGTAGTAGAGCTATATAATAAATTTTAAAACTCCCGGACATTTCTTGTTGTCTGGGAGTTTTTTCATTATTTTTGCAATATGAATCCATTCTTTTCTACATACAATACGCCGTTTGAAACGGTGCCTTTCCAGCAGATTAAGCTGGAACATTACGAACCTGCCTTCCTGGAAGGTATTAAGCAGGGCGAGCAGGAGGTGCAGGATATCATCAATAATCCTGAAGAACCTACTTTCCAGAATACTATTGTGGCCCTGGAGCGTTCAGGACGATTGCTGGGCAAGGTGAGCAATGTGTTCTTTAACCTGCTGAGTGCCGAGACAAACGATGAAATGGATGAACTGGCCAACAAGATTCAGCCATTGCTTTCTGAGCATTACAACAATATTGGCCTAAACGAACAGCTGTTTCAGCGTATCAAGGCGGTGTATGATGCCAAGCCTGCACTGAACGCCGAGGACCAGCGCCTGCTGGAGAAAACCTACAAGGGTTTTACCCGCAGAGGTGCTAACTTGAGTGATGAAGACAAACAAGTATTCCGCCAGCTGTCGATGGAGGCCAGTCAGGCAGTGCTGCAGTTCCAGCAGAACAACCTGAAGGAAACCAATGCGTATGTACTGCAAGTTACTGATGCCACCCGCTTGGAAGGGATGCCAGAAACAGCCCTGGAGGCTGCAGAACAGGCTTCCAAGGAGAAAAACCTTGAGGGTTGGGTGTTTACACAGCAGGGGCCAAGCTATACGGCCTTGCTGACTTATTGCAAGGATCGTGCTCTGCGTAAGGAAATGTATATGGCCTACAATACCAAGTCGGCCCATGGCGGTGAAACAGATAACAGCCAGTTGGTAGTAAAGCTGGTGAACCTGCGTCAGCAGATGGCACAGTTGCTGGGTTATGAGAACTATGCAGTCTATGCCCTGGAGGAACGTATGGCAGAGAAACCTGCCAATGTTTACGACTTGCTGGATAAGTTGCTGGTGGCTTATAAACCTACTGCCCAGCACGAGGTAGAGGCAATAGCCCAGTTGGCCCGTGAAACCGAAGGTGAGGATTTTGAACTGATGCCTTGGGATTTTAGTTACTACAGTCACAAGCTAAAGCTGAAGGAGTATAACCTGGATGCAGAAATGCTGCGCCCTTATTTCCAGGTGGATAAGGTAATAGAGGGTGTATTTGCCCTGGCCAGCAGATTATATGGCATCACTTTCAAGAAGAATACAGAGATTGAGGTGTTTCATCCTGATGTGATTCCTTTTGAGGTGTACGACAAGGATGGCAGTTTCTTGGCAATACTCTATACGGATTTTTATCCTCGTGCTGGTAAGCGTGCCGGAGCATGGATGACATCATTCCAGGAACAGTGGATAGAAGAGGGCGTGAATCATCGTCCGCATGTATCTATCACGACAAACTTTACCAAACCTACACCTACCAAGCCAGCCTTATTGACACTGGGTGAGGTGGAGACTTTCTTGCATGAGTTTGGACATTCCCTGCATGGCATCTTTGCCAATACTACCTATGAGGCAATGAGTGGTACAAATGTGTACTGGGACTTTGTGGAATTGCCATCGCAGTTCATGGAAAACTATGCTGTGGAAAAGGAATTCCTGAATACATTTGCCTTTCATTACCAAACGGGCGAACCTATGCCGGATGAACTGATTGCGCGCATTCACAAGGCCAATAACTTCAATGTGGGCTATGCCTGCCTGCGACAGCTGAGCTTTGGCTATCTGGATATGGCTTATTACAACCGTAATGAAATGCTGCCAGAGGATACCGATATACAGGCATTCGAGAAGAAGGCATGGGAAGCTACCCAGTTGTTGCCAATGGTACCTGGCTGCTGCATGAGTACGCAGTTTGGCCATATCATGTGCGGCGGTTACTCGGCTGGCTATTACAGCTATAAATGGGCCGAGGTGCTGGATGCTGATGCCTTTGCCCTGTTCAAGGAAACAGGCATCTTCAATACGGATACTGCCAATAAGTTCCGTGGCTTGCTGCAGAAGGGCGGAACAGTGCCTCCTATGCAGTTGTATAAAGCCTTCCGCGGACAGGAACCTACGATTGATGCATTGTTAAGAAGAAATGGAATTGAACAATAATATGACCAACGAAGAACAACAGAAACAGTTGGAACTGGATAAGCGCTACCTGCGCATGGCAGGGGTGTGGAGCGAGAATTCATACTGCGTGCGCCGTCAGGTGGGATGCCTGGTGGTAAAGGACAAGATGATTATCTCGGACGGATACAACGGAACCCCTTCGGGCTTTGAGAACGTGTGTGAGGATGAGAACAACGTTACCAAGCCTTATGTGCTGCATGCAGAGGCGAATGCCATTACCAAGCTGGCACGTTGTGGCAACTCGAGTGATGGCGCTACGATGTATGTTACCGACTCTCCTTGCATAGAGTGTGCCAAGTTGATTATCCAGGCTGGTATCAAGCGTGTGGTTTATTCCAAGAAATATCGTCTGGAAGATGGACTAAACCTGCTGAAGCGTGCCAATATTGAACTTGTTTATATTGAGATGTAATATATGAGCCAAAATAAGAAAAACCGTTTTATTCCGCTGATTGTGGCTGTGAGCGTGGTGGCAGGTATCCTGCTGGGTAATTTCTATGCCAACCATTTTGCGGGGCATCGACTGAGTATCATCAATACGTCGAGCAACAAGTTGAACGACTTGCTGCATTTTATTGATGACCAGTATGTGGATACCGTGGAAATCAATGACTTGGTGGAACGCTCCATGCCACAGATTCTGGGTGAACTGGATCCACACTCTATCTATATTCCTGTGCAGAAGGCACAGCAGGCCAATGATGACCTGGCGGGCAGTTTCTCGGGTATAGGTGTGCAGTTTACCATCCGTAAGGATACCATTCATATCAACAATGTGATTAAGGGTGGTCCTTCTGAAAAGGTAGGTCTGCAGCCTGGCGACCGTGTGGTGAAGGTTAACGGTGAAGACTTTGTGGGCAGTATCTGTACCAACGAGGAAGCCATGCGTCGTTTGAAGGGTGAAAAGGGATCGCAGGTGAAACTTGAAGTTAAGCGCCGTGGTGAGGATAAACTCTTGCCTTTTACCATTGTACGTGGCGACATTCCTGTGAACAGCGTGAAGGCAGCCTATATGATTAACAAGGAAGTGGGTTACATTCAGATAGACAAGTTTGGTGAAACTACTTACCCAGAGATGCTGACAGCTTTGGCCAAGCTGAACCAGGCGCAGTTCAAGGGCGTTATCATCGACTTGCGTGGCAATACCGGTGGTTACATGGGTGCTGCCATTCAGATGGTGAACGAGTTCTTGCCTGCTAACCGACTGATTGTATATACCCAGGGACGTAAGTCGCCTCGCGAAGAATATCGCAGTGATGGCCGTGGTATTTACCAGGACTTGCCTTTGGTGGTTTTGGTAGATGAAGGTTCGGCCAGTGCAAGTGAGATCTTTGCTGGTGCTATCCAGGATAATGACCGTGGCATGGTGGTTGGTCGCCGAAGCTTTGGCAAGGGTTTGGTGCAACAGCCTATTGAGTTTGGTGATCATAGTGTGATTCGCTTAACTATTGCCCGTTATTATACCCCAGCAGGTCGTTGCATTCAGAAGCCTTACAAGAAAGGTCATGATGAAGATTATGAGTTGGATCTGCTAACTCGCTATGAGCATGGTGAGTTCTTCTCACAGGATAGCATCAAGCAAACTGGTGAGGAATACAAGACTGTGATGGGCCGTACTGTATATGGTGGCGGTGGTATTATGCCTGATGTGTTTGTGCCTCAGGATACAACCAATGTGACTAGTTATTACCGCATGGCCATTAGTGGTGGATATGTGATTCAGTTTGCCTACGAATACACGGATGACAACCGTGCAGAACTGGGCAAGCAACCTGATTGCCAGGCATTGGCAAAGTACTTGGTGAAGAAGAATATTGTAGAGGAGTTTGTGCGCTATGCAGACAAGTTAGGCTTGAAGCGTAGAAATATCATGGTACAGACCTCACATAAGTTGCTGGAACGTGTGTTGTTGGGTAATATCATTTACATCATCCAGAATGATGAGGAATATGCTAAGTTCCTGAACCAGGATGATCCAACCATTACCAAGACGCTGGAGTTGTTCAAGAACAATGAAACGCGTCCTAAGGCAAAAGAAGCAGAAATGCAAAATCGTAAAGACGCAAAAAAAGTTGCCTATATGCCTGTAAGGGTTCCTGGTAGGGTGTATGCGGATAAGGGTTTAAAAGTTTAAAGGTTTAAAAGTATAAAGGTTTAAAGGTTTAAAAGTCAACATCAAACCATCGCGAAGCGATATCAAACTGGAGCCATAGGCTCCATCAAACTGTCGCGTAGCGACGTCAAACCGTCACCAACGGCGACATCTCAAGCCCCTTAAACCAAAGCTAAATGCATTGGTTTAAGAAAACACGATACGTGTTATGACTTGTGCTCCTACGGCCTGGTTTAGTCGTTTGACAAGTCGCTCGCGCTCCATCATGAGGTTTTCTCGGAGAGCGGGCGATTTGATTTGTATGATCATACACTGGTTACGGATGGATATTTCACCTGTATAGGCAGCAATGCCCTTGCCCATGAGCTCATACCATTTTTCAACGATACGGTGCTGGTTCAGTGGTGTTTCCAATCCTTCTTGACGGAGGAATCTGTTCAGAATAGAACCGATAGGCTCAAACTTCGACCGTCTCATAGTTTGGGGGATATTTGTCCGTTTTCAACCAAAAACAGGGCATGGTCCTGTTCCAGATTCTGCAGAATAGAATCCAGATGATCGCGGTTGGTATCGGTAATGAATATTTGTCCGAAGTTGTCACCTGCTACCAGGCGTACAATCTGCTCAACACGGGTTGAATCCAGCTTGTCGAACATGTCGTCGAGCAATAGCAGAGGAGTGGTATGATTACCTGTATTTTTCAAAAAATCGAACTGTGCCAGTTTTAGGGCTATCAGGTATGTCTTGTTCTGTCCTTGTGAACCTTCACGCTTGATGGGGTAGTCGCCCAGGCACATCTCAAGGTCATCCTTGTGAATGCCGTGTAGCGAGAATCCCATGATGCGGTCTTTGGCTCGTCCGTTCTGAATGGTTGGGAGCATTGGACCACGATCGCCATGTGAGATATAGCGCAGGCTTACCGTTTCGCGATTCTGTGAAATGCGTGCGTAGTATTCCTGAAAAATAGGGATGAACTGTGCCACGAATGCCTTGCGGGCCTGATAGATAGGTTCACCAGTCTGCGCCATCATCTCTTCCCAAAGTGAAAGCAGTTCCGGATCGGGTTCTTCCTCTTGCTTGAGCAGCATGTTGCGCTGTTGCAAGGCCTTTTGGTAACGCATCAGGTTGTTGAGGTAAACACGGTCGTACTGAGAGATGACCACATCCATGAAGCGGCGACGTTCCTCGCTGCCACCCAGGATAAGTTCCTGGTCGGCTGGCGAAACCATTACCAATGGGATAAGGCCGATATGGTCGGCCAATCGCTGGTATTCTTTCTTGTCGCGCTTGAAGGATTTCTTACGTCCTCTTTTCAATCCACAATAAACCTCAATGCTATCGCCATCGCTTTTGCTATTGCCCCCAACTTGTTGACTTGTTGACTTGTTGGCTTCGCCCAAATTGGCCATCGTCTCGGCATAGTTCAAGCAAGCTTGACTCTGCTCTCGTCTCAGACCAATTTTGACTTGTTGACTTGCTGTCTGTTGTCCGTTGTCTGTTGTCTGTTGTCCAAACACCCCCTGCAGCATCATAAACTCTTCATTGTGCTTGATGCATTGCGAATCGATAGGATTGGTGCTGCTTTTGCAGAATGAAAGGAAGTAGATGGCATCCAGCAGGTTGGTCTTTCCTTCACCGTTATGGCCAATGAAGCAATTCACCTTGGGCGAGAAGGAAAGCTCGGCCTCGGTGATGTTCTTGTAGTTGATGATGGAAATTTTCTTGAGGTTCATACGATGTGCAAAAATAGGGAAAAGTAATGAGACTATCCACATAAATTCTGAAAATAAAGATTAAAAGCCTTGTGCACTCTAAAAAACAGCTGATAAATTTCGGAAATTGCAGGAAAAGCAGTAATTTTGTCCGCATTTTGTATGCTATGACCGAAAATAAAATAAAAAAACAAGAATAAAAATGGCTAAGAAAGAAAAGAAACAAGAAGAAGTAGAGTTGACCCAGGTAGTCAACAAGTCTGAGGCTTTTGTTACCAAGTACAAGTGGGTATTGCTGGGTGGTATCGTTGCTTTGATTGCAGTGGTATTCGGCATTACTCAGTGTCAGCGTTCTAACGAGAACAAGGAGAACGAGGCTTCTGCTGCCGTACGCGGTGCTGTTGAGGCATTGGCTCAGGGTGACTATGAAAAGGCACTGAATGGTGACTCTATCCACATGGGTCTTCTGAAGGCTATGGACCAGTACAGCGGTACCAACCAGGGCGACTTGGCAAAGGTAATGGCTGGTGAGGCTTACGCTCAGATGGGTAAGTGCAAGGAGGCTATTCCATTGTTGGAAGGTTTCAGCAAGGGCGACCAGATGGTTTCTCCTGCTATCAAGGGCTTGCTGGGTGAGTGCTATGCTAACGTTGGTGAGATTGACAAGGCTATCAACGCATTCAAGGAAGCAGCAAAGATGGCTGATAATAACACCATCAGTCCTCGCTACCTGATTGAAGCAGGTATCATGCTGGAAAGTCAGAAGAAGGCTGACGAGGCTTTGAAGTTGTACCAGGAAGTAAAGACCAAGTATGTAAACAGTCCTTACTACCAGGAAGTTGACAAGTACATCGAGCGTTTGAGCAAGTAATATATGGCAACGAAGTACCATAACCTTTCGGACTACGATTTCAACGCTGTGCCAGATGCCAGTCAGATGCGCTTTGGCATTGTGGTGAGCGAGTGGAATAGCAACATTACCTTTAATCTGCTGAAGGGTGCTCAGGAAACCTTGAAGCGCCATGGTGCAAAGGAGGAGAACATCTTGATACAGATGGTTCCTGGCAGTTTTGAACTGATCTATGGCAGTCAGCAGATGATCAAGAGTGGTAAGGTAGATGCAGTGATAGCACTAGGTTGTGTGGTTCGTGGCGATACGCCTCATTTCGACTATGTTTGCCAGGGTACAACACAGGGGATTGCCCAATTGAATACAACTGGTGACGTGCCTGTTATTTATGGTTTGATTACCACCAATAATATGGAACAAGCCGAGGAGAGATGTGGTGGCAAGTTAGGAAATAAGGGTGATGAATGTGCGGTTTGTGCAATAAAAATGATAGATTTTGTTTGCCAATTAAAAAAATAATCGTACCTTTGCACCCGCAATCAAAAAGGAAGGGTAGTTACCAGAGTGGCCAAATGGGGCAGACTGTAAATCTGCTGGCTTTCGCCTTCGGTGGTTCGAATCCATCACTACCCACCTTTAGAAAGCAAGATAAGTTTGCGGAAGTAGCTCAGTTGATAGAGCATTAGCCTTCCAAGCTGAGGGGCGCGGGTTTGAGCCCCGTCTTCCGCTCTCAATGAAAGAAGTAAGTTACACGGCTTACTTCTTTTTTTAGTGGTTTTATTTTGAATACATTTCAATTTACACTATCTTTGTT
>JAGHTY010000129.1 GCA_018065125.1 Candidatus Minthousia equi | reverse complement strand
GAGGTTTATTCCACAGCTCGTTGAGAGCACACATACATCATGAAGGTTCTGTTCCTTCATTTCCACAGGCACGTTCTGTGCCACAAAAATCAATCCACATTACTGGGAGCCTGCATCCCTATAAGAACAGGCAAAGTGATTGTTAACTTTATTGTCATTTACTTTGTGGAGGACTGTTTTGTTTTTTACAAAGATTAATTATATATTAATTCTTTATGAAAGAATATATTGATATAAATATTTTGAAATACGGAATATTCTAACTACATTTGCACAATAAAATGAGAATAGTATCACATAAAACATTAAAGGTTTTCTTTGAAACACCAGGAAATGAAGATGCAAAGATAGCCCTTGAACGCTGGTATCAGATTGTTGAAGAAGCAGAATGGCATAGTTTTGCCGACATCAAGCAGGATTTCGGTTCGGTAGATTACGTGGGCAATCAGCATTACGTGTTTAATATATCAGGGAACAAATATCGCCTGATAGTAGTAATAAAATTTGTTATGGGTTATGTATTCATCCGATTTGTTGGAACACATAACGACTACAACAAAATTGACGCATCAACAATTTAAAGGAAAGATTATGAAAATTACAGAAGAGCAATACAAACTGGCACTCGACAGAGTAGAAGAACTGCTTCCACAGGTTGATGACAGCACACCGCTGAGCGATACAAAAGCTGTGGAGCTGAAGATGATGTCGGACATCGTTATTGAATACGAAAAGGAACATTTCCCTATAGAGAAACCTACTGTGGCCCAACTGATTGCTGCAGGATTGCAGGAACAAAAACTAACACAGAAGGAACTGGCCCTTGAACTGGGTGTAAGCACCACACGCGTAAACGATTTCGTATCAGGAAAATCTGAACCCAATCTTAGGATTGCAGGAAGGATTTGTCAAATCCTGAAAATACGTCCTGCAGCAATGCTGATGCTTTAGTAATATTGTCGCCTTCGGCTCCGGTTTGATTGTCGCCTTCGGCTCCGGTTTGATTGTCGCTGCGCGACGGTTTGATTGTCGGCTTCGCCTCCGGTTTGAAAAGTTTAAGAAGTTCAAGAAACATGAAGCAGTTTTATGAGACATACGCAGAGAATGCGGAAAAACTCTCACCACTGTTGAGAGAAATTGCTCCGGAGGCAAAAAGGGTGGCCCTCGGCTCCGGTTTAAAAGGTTTAAGAGTTAACATTATTTAGCAGAATAATCTGATTTTTGTCGCAGATTGGCAATAAAGCACTCTATCTTTGCAGCAGAAATAATAAAAGATATGAGTTGGGACGACGATTTTTTTACTTTCGACTTTTTCATTAATGATGACCACAGTCAGAAACGTGGGGGCAGAGGTAATTGGCATAGTAGCAAAAGTAGTTCTGTTCATGAGAATAGAAATGGTAAACTATTCTGGATTATCTTTTTTTTGACTATAGCTGCGTTTTTCATCTTCATGAAGAGTTGCGAAGAAAATGATTATATGGCGATTAGGCGCGAGAAAGCTGCCATTAATAGGATTGACATGCTGCTGAGCAAGCCTTACTATGTGCACAAAAGTGATTTCGAGGCACAGAAGGATAAGATGCATCCTGCATTGCAAGGTTTGCAGATTGGCATGCCACCTAGCAGCAAGGAAATGAAGAATAGTTTTCATCTGTCGGGGTACGAATCTGAAGACAGCATTATGGGAACGACCAGCTATTTCTTTTCTGGGAATTATGAAGATGGCAAGTTGCAGAAAATGACTTTACAACTTGATTATAATGAAGACGGCAAAGACATGCCTATTGTAGAAAGAATAAGGAATTGGGCTGGCAAGGGATGCTACGTTACCTATAACACTTATGAAAGAAAGAATGAATACAAATGGCAATACAAGAATGCCATCATTAAATTAATATACTCTGACAAGACAATGTTTCTTATCCTTGAACAGCCTGAACTGGATATTGAGCACGAGACTACTGTACAGAGAACAGACATAGCGGGGGTGCCTTCGGCTCCAGTTTGATTGTCGCTGCGCGACGGTTTAAGGGGTTTAAAAGGGTTTAAAGGGTTTGACTTCGTCGGGCTCATGCGAGGGATTCTTGCTCCTCTTCGCTACGCAAGCGAATGATTAGGTTTTGCAAGGCTTGCAAATTGTTTTTTCTTGCTGAAGATACATATGCTGTGTAATTTCGCATCGGTAATAACAAATAGATGTTTAACAATTAAATCACAGAATTATGAAAACTCAGAAGATTTACAACCTTGTTATTCTCGATGCATCGGGCTCGATGCAGTCGATCTATTCTCAGGCTCTAACTGGTGTGAACGAAACGCTTGCCACCATTAGGCTGGCACAAGAGGAACACCCTGAACTGGAGCAGTACGTATCGCTTGCCTCGTTCAGCGCTGGGGAGTACTTTCTTAACCGCATCTACTCGGCATTGCCTATTGCAGAGGCCAGAGACATTACTCGCAAGGACTATCCGCTACTGGGATGCACGGCTCTTTATGATGCCATGGGAACCTGCATTAGCGAACTGCAGCAAAAGGTGACGCACGACGACCGTGTGCTGGTTACCATCATTACAGATGGCTATGAGAATGCGTCGCGCACCTGGAACGGAAAGCAGGTAAAGAGCCTGGTAGAGGAACTGAGACAGATGGGATGGACCTTTACCTACATTGGTGCCGACCAGGATGTAGAGAGGGTGGCCGAAGAGATTGGCGTGCAGAACTCGCTTAGGTTCTCGGCAAATGCAGCAGAGACACAGGCTATGTTCTCGTTTGAACGCAGCAGTCGCAGAAAGTACTACCACAAAATGAAATGCATGGTTGACAAGCCTTGCGAATCGATGGTTGAGACCAACGACTACTTTGCCGATGACGAACCAGAAAAACGTTAATAAAAAAATATATATATGACAGCAAACGAAATCACATTCAAGGAATTGCCATTCATGCCTGAAAGCAACCAGGTGTTTTACATTGAGAATGGTTACAACAAAGAAGTTAACGACTTTATACGCAGCCGTTATGCCGACCTGAAATCAATGTTTGAGTGTATAGGAATGGATTTCTGCTATCTGCCATATATGCTAAGAGAGCATGATGTAGAGGCCAAGGTGAGATACTATGCTCCGTATCTATCTTCGGAGCAGCTTGTTCAACAGGTTCAGAGCAATGCCCTTGTGCCCTACATCTGCAATGCTGAAGTGAAGGCAACGCTGAAACCTTCGCTAATTTTTGAAGGAAGGCACGATGGCTATCTTGGTGAGGTGAGATTCCTGGCCATTGCCCTGGATGACCTGGTGGATGACAAGACAAAAGGGGTAGACCAGCTGATGGAGCTTGTTTCGTCTGCAAGGAATGCATTCCACCAGGTGCAGCTGGAAGATATTCTGTGTGAACCACTTGTATATGAGGATTGCTCTGCGCGCTGCTATGTTTCGGCAGAGCCTAACAGGGAAAAAGGACGCCAGCACAGCAGCAATTCAATAAGTTTTAGTTTTAGTGATAGTACTGCCATCTGTTGTGACATGGCTGAGGATGCGGCACAAGAAACGCAGGACGAACTGGATGAAAAGCAGAGCCTGGCAGAAACGGACAGGATTTTGCGTGAACTGAGAAGGACTGTTCAGAGACTAAGGCTTGAGGGCGTTTCATTGATGGCAATACACGAGTTTATCGACAAGCAGGAGCCTTTGTCGAGAATGACGATTACGCCCGACTACAGGATCTTTCTTCCCGACTATAACAATATTGAAATTGAGATGGGGGCGCTGCCTAAAGCTATCTATTTTCTGTATCTGCGTTATCCTAAAGGCATTATTTCTAAGTACATGCCCGACTATTTTGGCGAACTGCTAAACATTTACAAGCAACTGCGACCAAACACCGACGATGCTCGCCTGAACCTTACCATTACAAAGGTGGTGAATCCATTAGGCAATGCCCTGAACGAAAACATTGCACGAATCAGAAAAGCGTTTGTAGAGAAGTTTGATGAGCATCTGGCAAATAAATACATTATAACCGGAGAAAGGGGATTGCAGTACTCCATCGCCCTTGACCGCAACCTTATTTCGTGGGAGGAATAAGAATGCGCGCACTAGGCTGCCAGTCAAAACTTTACGACTATGCGTCTTTTGTGACTTTGCGACTCTAATCCCAAATGTAACATGTAACTGTTACAAAAATAGGAGACCCTATGGTTAGGGGTGCGCATTCAAACTTGACTTTTATTTGCTTGTACATTCCAACCCCACAATTCCTACAAGAGTAAGCAAAGCAAAGAACATTCTTAGCAAGGAGGCCGAATCGCCAAAGAAGAATATGCCTATCAGTAATGTTCCGATGGCACCTAAACCTGTCCAGATGATGTATGCAGTACTTACAGGAATTGTTTTTTGCGCAAAATACAGGAATAGTCCGCTTAATGTCATGCTGATGATGGCAAAAGAAATCCAGGTCCAGAAACGCTCTGGTTGCGTTTCGGACAATTTGAATCCTAATGGCCATCCTATTTCAAAGATAGCAGCTATGATGAGTAGTAGCCAGTGCATGTTGTTTTAGAATTGAATCTTCATTCGCAATTCCCTTTCAAACTGCTTGGCATTCTTGAAGACAATACCATCCATGCCCAATCGTCTGCCTCCTTCAATGTTCTCTGCTCTGTCATCGACAAAGAGGCACTCCTCGGGTTTTAGGTTGAACTTGTTGAAGAGTCGTTGGTAAATCTCTGGCTCGGGTTTGATGACTTTCTCCTCAGAAGAGATAATCTGTCCGTCAAGCAACTTGAAGATTGGAAACTGAGCCATTGTGTGATGCACCTTGCTGCACCAGTTTGTCAAGCCGTAAAGCTTGAAACCCTCTGCCTTGAGCTGGGTAAGAAGCTCGCACATGCCTTCAACTTCGTTGGTTACGATCTCGGGATAATGCTCATTGAAATAGCGAATCTCTGATTCATACTGCTTGTTCTGCTCTATCCATTCTTCCATGATAACCTCGAAAGGCCGTTCTTCACGGTCAAGTATCTGCTGTAACTTTTCGTTGTAGATTACAGGAGTGAAAGCAAGACAACGCTCGGGGTCTGGTATGTACTTTCGGAAAAATGCCTCGAAGTCATAATCCACAAGCACCTTTCCAAAGTCGAATATGAGATTTTTTATCATTGTGTCCATGCATGCAAAATTAATGGTTTTCCTTTGTTGGGGCAAATTTAATCATAAGATATTTCAACTTTCGTATGTGCTCAGGTTGTAGGTTTTGAGTTTGTTTTAGACAACGGACTTTAAACTCTTAAACTTTTATATTATCTTTGCACGCAAATAAAAAGACAACAAGATGATTACAGTATCAAATTTGGCAATTCAGTTTGGAAAGCGTGTGCTTTACAAGGATGTAAATCTGAAGTTTACGAATGGTAACATATATGGCGTGATAGGTGCCAATGGTGCAGGAAAGAGTACTTTCCTAAAGGCAATCTCGGGCGAACTGGAACCTACAAAGGGAACCGTTACGTTAGGACCAGGTGAACGCCTTTCGGTGTTGAGTCAGGATCACTTCAAGTTTGATTCTATGACCGTTCTGAATACCGTATTGATGGGACACACCCCACTTTGGAACGTTATGCAGGAGCGCGAGTCGATCTATGCCAAGGAAGAATTCAGTGATGAGGATGGTATTCGCGCAAGTGAGCTGGAGGAGAAGTTTGCCGAAATGGATGGCTGGAATGCCGAGAGCGATGCTGCAGCCTTGTTGAGCGGATTGGGTATAAAGGAAGACTTGCACCACCAGATGATGGCTACCCTGAGTGGTAAGGAAAAGGTGCGCGTGATGTTGGCCCAGGCACTTTTTGGTAACCCAGATAACCTGTTGCTGGATGAGCCTACGAACGACCTTGACATGGATACCGTAACATGGCTGGAGGAGTATCTGAGCAACTTTGAACATACCGTATTGGTGGTTAGTCACGACCGTCACTTCCTGGATAGTGTATGTACCCACACCGTGGATATCGACTTTGGAAAAGTGAACCTGTTTGCAGGTAACTATAGTTTCTGGTACGAGAGTAGCCAGCTGGCATTGCGTCAGGCTCAGAACCAGAAGGCTAAGGCCGAGGAAAAGCGCAAGGAACTGGAGGAGTTCATTCGCCGATTCAGTGCCAATGTGGCTAAGAGCAAGCAGACAACCAGTCGTAAGAAGATGCTTGAGAAACTGAATGTAGATGAAATTCAGCCAAGTAGCAGAAAGTATCCAGGTATTATCTTTACTATGGATCGTGAACCAGGTAACCAGATTCTGGAGGTAAGCAACCTAAAGGCATTGAATGATGATGGAACTGTTTTGTTCAGTAATGTGAACTTCAATATAGAGAAGGGCGACAAGGTGGTGTTCCTGAGTCATAATCCAAAGGCAATGACAGCCCTATTTGAGATTATCAATGGTCATCAGCTGCCTGCCGAGGGAGAATATAAGTGGGGCGTTACCATTACAACTGCTTATCTGCCAGTAGATAACACGGAGTTCTTCCAGAGTAGCAAGAATCTGGTTGAATGGCTGGGACAGTTTGGCGAGGGAAATGATGTGTATTTCAAGAGCTTCCTGGGACGTATGCTATTCAGTGGTGAAGAGGTGCTGAAGCAGGTGAACGTGTTGAGTGGAGGTGAGAAGATGCGTTGTATGATTGCCCGTATGCAGATGAAGAATGCTAACTGCCTGATTCTGGATACTCCTACCAATCACCTGGATTTGGAAAGTATTCAGGCATTCAATAATAACCTGAAGCTATACAAGGGTAATGTGCTGTTTGCCAGTCACGACCATGAGTTCATTGAAACAGTTGCAAACCGTATCATTGAATTGACTCCTAATGGCATTATCGACAAGATGATGGAGTATGATGAATATATCACCGATCCACATATTCAGGAGATGAGAGCAAGACTGTATAATGATTAGGAGACCCTCTAAATCCCCCTTAAAGGGGGACTTTTAGACAACGGACTGTTGTAAAGGTTTAAAAGTTTAAAAGTTTAAAGGTTTAAAAGATATAAACTCTAAACTATTCAAACCACTCAAACCGCTCAAACTATTCAAACAAAAAGCGCGAAGCGCCTCAAACCATCGCGTTAGCAGCACCTCAATATCCTTTCAAGTCCTGTGCGAACAGAATGTAGCCCGAACTTTTCTGTATCGATCTCTTTTAACGGAATCCATTGTAATGAAGATACGTCGTCCATGGCCATGAGTTGTGGGCGACCTTTTATTTCTATCCTGAAGAAACAATCAATGGTGTGAACAGTGATGCCACTGTAAGGATATTGGTTGGCTTGGGTAAATAGAAACTGCAATTGGCTTTCCGCTACTTTCAGTCCTGCTTCTTCCATGATTTCACGACACATGGCTTGCTCGGCTGTTTCGTACAGATCAATGAATCCACCTACCAAGTCGAAGGTGCCAATGGCGGGTTCGGCAGCACGAGTGGCTACGAGCAACTCATTGAACTCATTAACGATGACAGCTACTGTGGCTCCTTTTGGATTGGTATAGTAGATGAAGCCACAATCCTGACACTTGCGTGCAGTTTTGCCATGTTCCAGAAATTGCTTGCTACCACAGAGTGGGCAGAAATGAAAGCGATAGAGAGGGTTGTCGGGTGTCATGAGGATAGGATAGAGTTATAAAAAAAGGTCTGGGATTATTGTAAATCCTCAGACCTATTCATTGCTGTTTCTTTTGCTGTGTTAATTTATTCCTTCACCAAAGTTTCGCACCATTCCTTGCAAGGCTTCATGCCTGGAACATAGTGCTCAGGGATTTCGATAGTAGTGTTCTTGCTGATGTTGCGACCCTTCTTAGCAGCCTTGTGCTTTGGATAGAAAGTTGCAAAACCACGCAGGTACAAGCTCTCGCCCTTAGCAAGGGTATTCTTGGTTTCAGCCATGAAAGCTTCTACTACTGTCAATACTGTGTTCTTATCTACACCTGTCTCTTTAGCGATAATCTGAGTTAATTCTTTCTTAGTCATATTTTGCTGATTTTTAATTGCGGACACAAAGGTAAGCCATTTTTTTTAATTAGCAAGGTTTTACAAGTATTTTTTTTCTATCTTTTTTGTTTTTTCTCATGGAAAATGATGAACATAAAAAACTTACCTATATTTAATAAGATTTTTGGGGAAAGGTTCCAAAATATGAATTTAAAACTGTATCTTTGTATATTAATAGCAGTCATTATACAGATTACAAATGCCAGGAAAACAACACGAATATTCTAAAAAATCATATTTAAGCCTATGGATTGTTATCCTGTTGGCGATTCCTCTTTTCTTTTCATGTAAAAAGAAGCAAGAACTAACTGGCCTTGTGCACAAGGTTTTTGTATTCAACTCATTCAGTTCTCAAACCAACTACACCAAAAAGTGTATGGAATTGTATGAAAAGTATTTTCATGAAGCAGGAGTTAATGTAGAGATCAAGCATGTGGATTTAGGTTCGCCCTTCAAAACTACCGAAGATGAATGGCATGATTTGATGAAACCTGGCATCGATTCTATTGAAGTTTGGGACCCAGAGGTAATTATCTTCAATGATGACGAAGCCATGCTGATGGCAAAGTATGAAATGAAATGGATTGCTAAAAGGCCGATTGTGTTTGGTGGATTGACGGGATTTCACAAGGAAAAAATCAAGACTTTGACTAATATGACTGGTTTCTACAATGAACCAGAATATGACCGTAATCTAAGGTTTATCAGTGAAGTTACTGGATACAGAAACATTGTCGTGGAACTGGATTACAGTGAGCACGACAGCCTGATGCGTGAGGATCTGTATGCCACGATTAACAGGCTGCCATTCAAGAATGATGCCCTTGACAGGAAGGTAAGCAGGTTGGAAACCATTTTTCCACAAGGTGACGAAGGAAGCATACGTGTAATACCGGTATCTGCCGAGCAGCCTTATAGAAATGTAATTGAAGGAACCGACTCTGCCGAATTTGGTAAGGCATGCTATTTCAATATTGCACATAGTGCCAAGTATCTTCCACATTTGCAGATTAAGTATGATGTGTATAGCGACATGATGCTGAAACATTCGCGTCATCCACAGTTTACCTGTATTAACAAACAGTTTAACGATCCTGTTTCTGTAAGGTTTGTAGGTGGTTATTTTACATCTGTTGAAGACCAGATTAAAGATGAGGTGGAATATGCAGTTAAGATCTTGAATGGAACATCTCCTGATGAACTGCCTATCTCTGTTCATCATGCCAATTATTACATGGATTATCGTGCTTTGGAGAAATGGAATCTGAACTATGAAGACTGGATGCATTGGGCCACCATTGAAAATGTTCCTTATCGTGTTTTGCATCCAGGTAAATACTATGGCGGAATTGCAGCAGGCATTATCATTCTGATTCTTTTGACGGTATTCATTGTACAGTTTATCATGAGTTTCAGAGGCAGAAAGATAAACGCCTTACTTTCTAGCCTAAATGAGAGAAGAGAAAAACGAAAGCTATTGTTTGGTATGATTAACAGTTCGTTGTGGACATTAAAAGATGGGGTTTTCTCGTTTGTCTCTGATTTTGGTGGTGAGGAGTATGCTGCCTTGCAGAAGGATGTATCTGTTGCTGGATTCAGGGAACTGATTCATCCTGATCAGCGTGTGCTCTATGACTCTTTCGTAAATATGAAGGAAGAAAATGGCCATCACGCGCTAAGACTTAACATGTCCTTGAATGGTGGAAAGAACTGGCACTGGATGGAGATGGTTTACCAGCTGAGTGACGCAAGCCGTTCTCAGAAGAAACTGAGCGGATTCCTTGTAAACATAGATCAGGTTAAGCAGGATGAAGAGCAATTGATAAAGGCAAGAGAAACGACAGAAGGTGTGGATTTGAAGGAACTGTTCCTGGCAAATATGAGTCACGATATCCGTACGCCACTTAATTCTATCGTAGGATTCTCAGAATTGCTAGAGGAGATGGGTGATGAACTTGATGAAGAAACACGTCAGCAATATGCCGGCATCATCCAGCAGAATTCAGAAATGTTGCTGAAGCTGGTAGATGATGTAGTTCAGATGAAAAGTAATGACGTAGGAAACTTTAAGTTCTATCCAAAGAAGATCAAAATCAGCGAGCTGATAAATCTTGCCTATCAAACCAATCGTGTCCTTGCTCCTGGAAACCTGGAATATAAGCTTGATGCAGATGCAAAGGATGGTTTCATTAATGTGGATATGGAAAGAACACAGCAGGTATTGAATAATTTCCTGAGTAACTCGTTCAAGTTTACGCCATCGGGTTCTGTAACATTGGGATGGAAGGTTATTCCATTCATTGATGAAGTAGAGATGTTTGTGCAAGATACTGGCGTGGGTATCAGTATAGAGAAACAGGTTAATCTGTTTAACCGTTACTATAAGACAGACGAAAAACATATTGGAACAGGATTAGGTCTGAATATCTGCAAGGACATTGTGGAACAGCAAGGTGGAAGAATCTCAATGCAGAGTGAGTTAGACAAGGGAAGCCGATTCTCTGTATTCTTCAGAATGGTTAAAGACGGAAAGGAGGAGCAGGCATGAAAAGAAGAAATAAATGGTATATGCTGATGCTGATAGGAATATTGGCAGGTGTTTCTTTGACTTTCATAGATTGTTCATCTTCAAAGCTAACTCGAAAAGACGGTAAGCCATTCGAAGTAGTGATGGTTCATGGCTACGACCCATTGCTGGAAGATTACAAGGAAACAAATCAGTTGCTACATGATGGTTTTGAAAAGGAGGGGCTGGATGTAAATATCCATACGGTTTATCTTGACCTGAGTCAGGTAGATACTACCAATACAAGAGTATTGGCAGCATTGGATTCTCTGGAAGTGTGGAAACCCGATGTGCTGCTGATGGATGATGATTTTGCCGTTTACTCTTTGTTGGGTACATTCCGACCAATTCTCACAGAATTACCTATAGTGGCCGGAGGTATTTATTTGCCAACATGGAGTTTTTTCCGTAACTTTCCTAACATGGTGGTAATGGATACTCCTATAGATTTTGCAAAGAACATAGAAATATGCAAATGGCTTACCGAGAAAAATGTTATTCAGATAGAACTGGATTACACCTATGGTGACAGCATTTTCCGTGAGCAGCTACGATCATCTATCAACAGAGCACCTTTCATTGACGATACTGATTTTCATCGTCTAGACTTAAGTATTGAAAATCAGCAGACAATCTTGAAGGATAGTCTTGTGGTATTGGCTCTTTCATTGCAGAATCCAGAGAGGAATTTCCCTAATGATTTAGTACCAAATGACTCTGTGAACGGTTATGCATTGACCGACCGTTTGCTTACCTATTCATATAATTATCCTCAGCTTGTGGTAAAATACGACTTATATGGATCTGTATTGGCAAATCGTTGTAAAAGTCCGCAGTTTACTGCCACACACATCGGGTTTGGCCGTTCAAATGCCCGTACGGTAGCTGGTTATTTTGCCCCTAATGATGTGATTGTTGGTGATATTCTGGAGTATGCATGTGATATTTTGAGAGGAAAACCAGTAAAACTGCTGATGAGCTATCATCATGAGAAAAAGTTCATGATGGACTGGAATGCAGTGGAAAAGATGGACGACAGATCTTATTGTTCTTACGAACAGTGGAATGGATTATTCGAAATCATACACGCTCCATTTGACGTAAGGCATCCTGTACTGGCTGTTGTTCTGCCTATTATTGGTTTGGTTGCTCTATTGTTTGTAATTATTATTATTACAATGTCTCTGAATAAGAAGAGGTATTTCTATAAGCAGAAACTATTGAATGACCTTGAGCAGGAGCGTTCTGCCGAGAACCTTTTGCTGCAGTCGGTAAATGGTTCTGTTTTCATATACAAGGATGGTGTGCTTACCTTTGCAAATGATGCGTATGCAATTAGGAATAATGTTCCAGGTAATTCATTGACTATAGAGCAATTGTTAGAAAGGATTCATCCTGATTATCGTGAAGAAGCGTTTATGAAGCTGAAGAAGTTTAAGAATTCACCAGGTTTGCATACTATATATCTCTACTTGTCACACGACACAACTCACACAGAATATCACTGGGTATTTATGCGTTGCATGGTTCATGATGATGTTATAGAGGGCTTTGCCATGGAGGATGATATCACTATGGCAAGAAACATGCAGTTGAAACAAGCTGAAAAACAGGTAGAAGACTCAATGGAGAAAGAGGCGTTCTTGAATAACATGAGCTTTGAGGTGCGCAGGCCTTTGAACTCTATTCTTGGCTTCTCTGAGATTTTATCTACGAATGTGGTAGAATTCTCGGAAGACGAGCGAAAGGAGTTTTATCGCGAGATTCATAGGAACAGCAAGCATCTTCTTGATTTGGTGAACGACATTCTTGAACTTAGTCGTATTCAGTCGGGACGTGTACAACTGGACATGTCGTCAATCTCGGTTGAAGAACTGATGCAGGATCTTTATACTGAATGGAAAGACAAGATGAAGAAGAATGTGTTTATGACATTGATTCAGGGACGAAGTGGCTTGATGATACGCTGTGACCGTTATAGAACAGTTCGTATCTTTAATGAGTGGATCAGTAATTCTATCAAATATACAGAGAAGGGTATGATTTCGATTGGTTGGAACTATGACCTTGAATCTAATGAGGTGAGCCTTTATGTGGAGGATACGGGTAGAGGTATTAATCTGGCCGACCGTTCTACTTTGTTCCAATTGTTCCGTCCTGTAAGTCATCCAAACCAGGGTGTTGGTCTTGGTTTAACTATCTCAAAGGCTATTGCTGATCACATGAATGCAAAGATTCTTGTTCAAAGTCAGCTTGGCACAGGTACAAGATTCTCTCTTGTAATGGGGGGGGTAATATAACAAATTGAGAGTCAAACATTTGACTCTCAATTTGTTTAATATGTATAATTTGTAACTCAGAACTCAGTACTCAAAACCCTTTTACCTTTTAAGTTCTGGTATATCAATCATTGTTTCTTTTTGACCTTTTAGGTGTTCTGAGAAATAGTCTACCAGTCTCCAGTAGAAGTATTCATTCATGTTTCCAAATGCGTGACGCTGTTCTGGAAGCATCAATAGGTCGAAACGCTTACCAGCCTTGATAAGAGCATCAACTACTCGAAGTGTGTTGCCTGGGTGAACATTGTTGTCAATATCTCCATGTACTAGCATCAGGTGACCTTTTAGTCTGCTGGCAATCTCTGGATTTGTCTTGATGTTATAGACAAAGGTAGTATCGCCCTTCTCTGAAATAACCTCTTTTACACCATGGTGAGTTTCGCTCCACCAACGGTTATAGATTCGGTTATCGTGGTTTCCGGCACATGATACGGCAGCCTTGAAGAAATCAGGATACTGCAAGATAGCGGCAGTTGACATGAAGCCACCACCAGAATGGCCGTGAATACCAACCTTGTTGATGTCGATAAACTTGTAGCGATTTGCTAATTGTTCAATGGCAGCCTTCTGGTCGGCCAATCCATAGTCGCGCAAATTGCCATAACCATAGTTGTGATACCACTTTGAACGGTCGGGGTGACCACCACGGTTACCCACACTGATAACGATGAAACCTGCCTGTGCCAAGCGGTCGGTACGAAGGTTCATCTTTGTGAATGGGTAGTATGTACCTTCTACCTGAGGACCAGGGTATACATAGTCGATGATTGGATAAACCTTAGTAGAATCCATGTTGAATGGCTTATACATTACACCCCAAAGATCAGTTACGCCATCTGCAGCCTTTACACAGAACTGTTCTGGATACTGATAACCATTTGCTAGCAGTACAGACATGTCGGCTTCTTCCAAATCCATTACCTTTGCACCATTGTTATCGAAAAGGGCAGTCTTAGGTTGGCAATCTACACGAGAGTAGTTGTCAACAAAGAATCGGCTTTCATCATCCATATATGGCTGGTGGAAGAACTCACCCTTTGTAATCTCCTTTGGAGTACCTCCAGCAAAACCTACCTTGAACAGGTGCTGGTAATATGGGTTCTCTTTATCATAATAGCCATTGGCAGTGAAGTATACGGTACGTGCCTTTTCATCAATCTTCACAATGTTCATAACATGGTATGCACCAGTAGTAATAGCATTTTTCAACTTACCATTTCCATCATAAAGATAAAGGTGTGCCCAGCCATTGCGCTCGCTCCATTGAATCAGTTCCTTGCCACCATCGATAACACCCAGGGGACGAACCTCCTGATAAGTGTTCATAAGTTCAGTGAAGATGGTGCGGATGCTATCCTCGCCAATAACAAACTTACAGATGTCAATCTTGTGTAAGTCACGACTTGAACGATTCAGGAAGAACTGGTTGTTATCACCCAACCAAACACTTGATAACTCGTGCTGGTCGCGATCTTTCTGTTCACGAGGTTTACGTCCAATGTTTAGAGTCTGATCCTTGTATTTAGCAGTGGTGATTTCCTTGTAGCTATTGTTTGTCATGTTGAATAGATACAGATGCTCTTGTGGTGCATCCTTCTCACCTGGCATAGTGTATTTGTAGGTCTCAAGGGTAGGACGTGGGTTAGCCATGCTATTGATTACCCATAGTTCCTTTACCTTGCGCTCGTCTTCTAGACTTGTAACAAAGTGCTTTGAATCTGGCGACCATACACCATAAACACCTTTACGCTTGCCGTTTGCTAAGGTATCAGTATTCAGATAGCTATGAGGCATGCCAAAGCCAAAATCTTTCTGTCCGAAGGTAGTAAGGCGGGTTTCTACAACGGTAGAGTCTTTTTCGTCTTTCTTCAATTTTTCATAGTCGGCACGACTCATGCTGTACAAGTCGAAATCCTTGGCAAATACCACAGTCTTTCCATCAGGAGAGATGTTTGCCCAATAAGGATACTTGTCATCCTCATCCTTATTCAGCTTTGTAAGCGCCTGTGAGTCGGGATTGTATGAGAAATAGAATACTTCCTTTCCTTTCTTTTTCTTTCCATTCTTGTCTTTTCCGGTTTTATCCTGACTTGAAGTAACTTGGAATGTGAAAGTGCCATCAGCCTTAGCTTCCAGACGCTGAATAGGAAGTTGTTCTGCAATGAATGGGTCGTGTATCATTTCTGTAAGCTGTGCAGCCAGTTTTTCCTGATTAAACAGGGGACGCTTGCTGTGGCTAGCAGGGTTAACAAGATACCATACAGTTCCTTTGCTAGTTTTGTAACTATACCAGAAACGGTCGCCTTTAGGTGTCCAGTGAGGATCGACTGTTGTAGAGAAGAGCATGTTGCTCAGTTTGTCGGCAGTAAACTTACGTGCCTGATTGTACTCGGGCAGGTAGTCGTAGGTCTGTGCTACTCCGCAGAGGGGAGTAACAAATGCCAGGCATGTCAATGCCTTTTTAAAAAGTGATTTTTTCATATTGTTGTGCTGTAGTTCTTTTCGGATGGCAAAGGTACGAATATTTTGAAGAAATCGTTGAATTATTTGCAGTAAAAGCCTTACCTTTGTAGAAAATATACACATAAATATTAAAGAACTGAGCAAAAGATAAAGAATGAAACAAGAATTACCAGTTTTGTTGCTGACAGGTTATCTGGGCAGTGGCAAGACTACTTTAGTAAACAAAATCCTTTCAAACAAGAAAGGAATCCGCTTTGCTGTTATCGTTAATGATATTGGCGAAGTGAACATTGATGCCGACCTTATTCAAAAGGGTGGTATTGTGGGGCAGAAAGATGAAAGTCTTGTTGCGCTTCAGAATGGTTGCATCTGTTGTACCTTGAAGATGGACTTAGTAGAGCAGCTAAATGATATTATGCGCCTGCAAAAATTCGACTACATTGTAATCGAGGCAAGTGGAATCTGTGAACCAGCTCCAATTGCACAGACCATCTGCTCAATGCCAAGTATGCTGCCACCTAACTCATTACAAGGATTACCTGTTCTAGATTGCATTGTTACTATGGTAGATGCCCTTCGTCTGCAGAGTGAATTTGGATGTGGTGAAAACCTAACCAAGAAGAATCTGGATGAAGATGACTTGGAGAACCTTGTGATTCAACAGATAGAATTCTGTAATATGATTCTTCTGAACAAGGCATCGGAGGTAACTCCTCAGGAGCTGAATCGCATCAAGCAAATCATAAAGGCTATTCAGCCAAAGGCTAAGATTGTAGAATGTGACTATTGCGATGTGGATTTGGATACCATCATTAATACAAAGATGTTTGACTTTGATGATGTGGCAACTTCTGCTGCCTGGATTCAGGGAGTAGAATCAGAAGTGAAGGAAGAAGAGGAAGAACATCATCACCACCATCATCATCACGACCATGATGAAGAAGAATGTGACGACCCAGAATGTGAATGTCACCACCATCATCATGAGCATGAACACGATCATGATGAACATGAACATCATGACCATTGCTGTTGTCACCACCATCATCATGATGAGGGTGAGGCAGAAGAATATGGTATTAGCACCTTTGTATATTACCGCAGAAAGCCTTTCAATTTAGGATTGTTTGATGATTTTGTGGCTCGAAAATGGCCAAAGAGTGTAATACGTGCAAAGGGTATGTGCTATTTCCGCAAAGAGTTTGACGTATGTTATGTGTTTGAACAGGCCGGAAAGCAGTTCTCGCTGAAAAATGCAGGATTGTGGTACGCCACTATGCCAAAGGATGAATTGCTTGACTTGATGGAGCACGAACCTGCTGTTTTGCGCGACTGGGATGCGACTTATGGTGATCGCATGCAAAAGATAGTTTTCATAGGACAGAAGATGGATAAGGAAGCTATCACACAAGCGTTGGATGCTTGCTTAGAAGAATAAAAGAAAAAGGATGCGAATTCGCATCCTTTTTTCTTAATATCTATTTTCTTATAATTTCAGGCTAATACCCGACATGAGCCAAAATCCTGGTTGACGTACATTGGCCAAATCATAATACTTGTTGTTTGTAAGGTTGTTGGTTTGTACAAAAACCGTATAGTGCTTGTCTGTCCATTGCAGTTTCAAATCTAGAATGCCGTATGTTCCATATGGAGTAAGAGTTCCTGTGGTCTTGCCATTTTCGAACAGTTCAAAGGCTCCGTTTCTGTGCTGCAATCTGAAATCCCATTGTGCCTGCAGTTTGCCTACAATTCTGTGATTCAAAGATGCAACCAACTTGTTCTTCAGGTAATCCAAGGCATAGTTGCTTCGGTAAATCACCTTGTCGTCCTTACGTTCCTGATGAATGTAACAATAGCTCAAGGTAAAGGTCTTGATGAATGATTCTTTTCCTGTTAGTTCTTCAAAGTTCAAGGTTCCATTCATTTCTACACCTAGATTGTTCAGGTTGAAGTTATCTGAATGATAAGTGTCGTCTTCAGAATACTTTACCCAATCAATCATGTCGGTACCATGTCTGTAGAATGCCTTTACCTGTCCTTGCATGAAGTGGTTGCGGTATTGAACACCTACTGCTAGATCTGTACTTTTTTCTGGTTTTAGTCCCACATTACCATTGATGGTAGGACTCTTGTAATACAAATCTGTGAAGGTTGGCATGCGTAGCGCCTGGTTGAACGATGCATATAGTTTCCATTCGGGTGCAGGACGCCAGCTGATGTCCATACCAGGATACAGACGGTAACGATAATCCAAGGCGGTATTCATATTGGCCATAACACCTAATGAGATGGTTACATCATTTAATAGCAAGTCATGTTCCAGATAGTAACTGATATTGGTACGATTGTCGCTCTTTGTATATTTGGCGTCGTGACCAGGAACATTCACTACTTCACTTTCCTCCAGTGGTTTTCCCAGATTGTTGCTAAGAATTCCTTCCTGACGCATTTCTGCTCCAAAAGCGGTTTTTCCTAAGCTCCAGTCAACGTATGCATTCATGCTGGCACCATACACATTACTTTGGTGAAAGTTCTCGTATGCAGATGGGTTATCACGGAACAGCAGATAATGATCAAGTGAACGGTTCCACCAGATGGTAGGCATGAAATGAACCTTTCCTTTTGTCTCGGCAGAGACAGAAAGCATGTATCTGCGGTTTTCTTCATACTGGTTATTATAGGTGGCACTGTAGAATGTGTTGGCTCCATAGTTCATGGTGCTCATTCCTGCCTGCCATTTTATGTCAACATCCTTGCTAGTATAACTTCCGTTATAGAAAGCATTAGCCTTGTTGAAATCACTATTGTCTGTTCCTCCATCACTACGAGTGTACCCCACAGATATTCTATTTAATACGCTATTGCTAGCAATGTTCACATTGGCATCTCCTGCAAAGGTACCAAAAGAACCACCCTGCAGGTTCACACCAGCACCTGTTGACTTTTCCTTTCGGGTAACAATATTAATGGCACCACTAAATGCAGAAGAACCATAGACACGGCTAGAAGCACCTTCAAGAACCTCAATTCTTTCAATGTCGTTTACGCTTACAGGTAAGTCGGCTGTTAGGTGTCCGGTATGTGGATTGCTGATATTTACACCATTTAGCAAAACTGTAACTTGGTCGCTGTTACCTCCATTTACACCTATGTCGGTTTGTACTCCATATGCACCTCTTTGTCTTACATCTACGCCTGCAACCAGTTTTAGCAGATCGTTTACACTTTGTGCTGCTGTTGCTTCAATTTCCTTACGGGTAAGTACCTGAACCATTCTTACCTGATTGGCAGCAGACAGAGGAACACGACTTCCAACAACCTCGAGTTCATCAAGATTGTATTCTAACTCGTTATCACTTTGTGCATTAGCATTTGTGAAGATTGTGCCCAATAGGGCTACAGATAGTATGTATTTTTTCATTGATTCATTCTTGTTTAAATTTATAAATTGTAATAGCATCACTCTGTGAGATTCCTCCTGGGTTTGTTCCAGGTTCGCCTTCGGGAACAGTCAATCCTCTTTTTGCATAATGTTCTATCCAATAAGGTGTAATCTGCCCTGTGTTGTCGTGAAACGACATAGGCTGTTGAGCAAAGATGTAGCTGCCGTCGGAATTCTGATACGAGATTTGTACCAGTTCACTGCAATAGATTTCATCCTCGGTACTGGAGTAGAGATAATCGTAAGGACGACCTAGATAGGTTAGGGCTTTCTTTACGGAAGAGGATGCTTGACTTTGATCTTTTAATCTCCCAACAAGGATAAGGGGAGAACCATCTGCCGAGTGTTCGGCATTTTGAATGAATGAATCAATGGGGTTTAGCCTTACGCCATCTTCTAGTGATGCCTCCAATGCAAAGACCCCATTGGGTTGGTGGCAAACGATGGCAACATGCGAGATTCGCTCTTGGGCATAGCCCTGTGTCACATTGGTGATGGCTCCTGTTAGGCCATCTTGCGTATTTGCTACGTTGAATAGCAAATCGCCTTCCTCTAGAACCGATATTTCTGCCATTTCTGTCTTTACCTTGCTTTCGTCGGCATTATTCCCAATGTTTGTAACCACTTGGGCTTGTGCAGACTTTGGCACTGCAAAGAGCAAGGTGGCAGCACTCAGCGTACAGATGCGTATTTCCTTGCCAAGGCTAAGGAAAGCAGCATTCCGCTTGCGTGTGAACTGTCGCCAGCAGACGGGTGCGGTTCTACATTTAAATGTTTGTTTTTTCATTTATAATTAAGTAAACGGTTGTGTTTAACAAGTCAACAAGTGGT
>JAGHTY010000180.1 GCA_018065125.1 Candidatus Minthousia equi | reverse complement strand
GTCCCAGATGGCTCCAATGATATAGGCGTCAATTAACTGCGCCGAAACGATACCATATACTACCAGCGCAATGTTATTACCCACCAGCATCGTCGAGATGTAGGTATTGGGATGTCGGTAGAACATGGCCAGTATCCTGTTGATAATACCATTGTTGTTCTCGCTTCTGTCCATTTCGAATCGCATTTTGTTCGATGAAACAAAAGCTATCTCCATACCCGAGAAATAGGCCGAGAACAGCATGCTAATCAGCAATATGATAAGGTGCAGCATATAATAAGGTACGAATTATTCATTTTCATCACGCATGGGGAAGTAACCCTTTGGATTCGAAACAGTATAGTTTGTCATCATTTCGTTCGACTTGAACTCTGTTCCTCTCAGCTCACGTTCTGGCGTTACCACAAGCATGCGCTGGTGCGAGTAGATTTCGCGGGTTCCCTGGTCCCAAAACAGCTCCGATGTGCGGAAGGTTGTACCTTCCTGGTTTCTAACGAAGACATGGCCTCGGAGTTCCCATAGCTTCTTCTTGTCGTAAAAGTATGCAGTGTCGGCTTGTATGCTGGCATCTACATGTAGTTTCTCATCAAATTTTTCAATATACAGGCCTTTGATGAATACCCACTTGCTAGGGTTGGCCTGTGAGTAGATATCCCACTTCTCGGTTACCATCTTGTAGCGGATTACACCCGAGTCGGAGATAAGGGTAGAAATGCCCGTCGACACAAGGTCGGGCAGCGAGTCTTTTTCGTTGATGTTACCTACGGTACTATTGCTGCTTCCACCACATGATGGAAACAAAATAAGCATAATAGCCGCAACGAACACGGCTATTATGCTATAATGATTTGTTCTTTTCAGATTACTTTGCATTCCAGAATGCGTCTTCCTTATCCTTCTTTGCCTTCTCAGCAGCACGAGCAGCATTGTAGGCATTGATTTCGGCGTTACGCGCTTTAACGGTAGCAATCTTCTCCTTCATACGGTTTGCAGCACCTGATACGGTAGCATCCTGTGAAGCAGCCAGGTTACACATTTCGATAGCCTTGTCGTAGTTCTTCTGCTGTGCATAGATCTGTGCGCTCAGGAATGAGCAACGACCAGACATTGCAGGGTTGAACTGCTTAGCTTTCTCCAGGTAAGAGAATGCACCCTGAGAGTTACCACTCTTAGCCTGAGCAGCAGCAATCTTGTAAGCGATGCTACCCTTCTGCTTGTCGTTAGGACACAAGTCCAAAGCATCGTTGAAGTACTTTACAGACTCAGCAGTCTTACCTTCCTTATAGTATCTCTGAGCGGTACCCATAGCAGACTCGAAGGTTGGCTGGATGTTATATGCATACTCAGCAGCCTTGTAGTAGATATCGGTATCATCAGCATCGTTGGCACTCATGATAGCCAGAACGCTCTTCAGGTAATCCAGGTTAGCTTTGTTCTCTTCAACCTTAGGAGTGAAGATCTTGATCAGCTCGTCCTTATCAGCAGCCTTTGATTCAGCAAATGCCATTTCAATGTTGTAACCTGCTGGGTCGTACTGGTCGATGATAGCCTGCTTCTTAGCCTCGTTAGTCTCTTCGTTTGCTTTTGCCAACATACGGTCGCAGATTTCCTTGCTCTCCATGTAGTCCTTGATGAACTGCTCACGGTGATTAGAATCAGCCTTGAACTTAGCGTATGACAAATCGAAGTAGCGGCCCAGGATGTAACCATATACCTCTTCGTTCTCGTTCTCACTGTTGTTAACCTCGTTCATGGCTTCACGCAGCATCTGGTATGCAGTTTCTGCATCACCGCCATACTCAGAGTAGTCATAAGCTTTGCGGCAAAGAACGGTACCCTTCAGGGTCTGGTTCTTAGCGCTGCTGAAAGAGTTCAGTGCATCCATGTACTGAATACGCTGGTCGTAAACCTTCATCAGCATGTCGAAGTTCTCCTGACGCTGTGCTTGGTCACCTTCAGTAATCATCCAGTGCATGATGTTTACACCGTCAGTGTAAAGACCCAGTACCATAACTGGTGCCTTCTGGAAGCAAACCTTCCATGGCTCATAGGCGTCACGGTAGTTCTTGCTCTTGTAGTACTCCTTATAAGTACTGTAGTTCATCAGGCAGTCGATACTGTCCTGACCATGACCGATACGATCTGAAATCTGGGTGCCTGCATATTGTGCGAATGCAGAAGTAGTACCCAAAACAGCCATTGCTGCTACTAAGATTCCTTTTTTCATTGTGTAGTACTTTTAAATGTGTTTATTTATGATATTTTTTCTCTCTAGATTATTCTACTTTCCACTTCATGAACCAGCGTTCGTTGAAGGTGATACCTACGCATATTCTCAGGTAGTTCTCCTTGATCAACGAGTTTACACCTGGCTCTACATGTGCCCACTGTCCCGAGATGTTTACTACCGACTTTCCATTATACAGGTTGCTGATTGGAATACCAAAACCCACTGAAAGGCCATATTCCTTTCCTGCTTTCTCTACAGTAGGGCTGGCATACTGGTTGGTGTAGTAGGCACCCAGGCGGTATCTCACGCGGTTAAAGAACTTACGGCTCATAAAGTTTGGCACGTATTCCATACCCAGGCTCAGTCTTGAGCGGTCTTTCATGAAACCCTTCTGCGATACGAAGCTACTGTTGCTAGTCATAGGATATCTCACGTCACCCCATTTCTGCATGCTGTAGTCCACTGCTACGGTCAGCTTGTTGTTGTGGTTATACGCCATACCCACGCTAAACATCTGTGGCAGCTGGAAGGCATTCTTCAGTGTGTCCGATGCAAAGCTCTCGGTCAGGCTGGTGCTGGTGTTGTACAGGTAGTCCGAGCGGATGGCATCGCTTTTAATGTCATGGCCCAGTGTGTAGCTGGCACCCACGGTCAGCTTGTCGTGCTTACCTACTGGCAGCTCCACCTGTGTACCCAGGTCAAGTTTGTATGTGCTGATTGATGAAGAATAGCTTCGGATATTTGAGTAAACGTAGCTGTCGCTGTAGCTGTTGGTCACGGTATGCTCGATGTCACCAAACATGTAGCCAAAGTTTGCACCGATGCTGAAACCCTTGATTGGCTGTGCACCAATACCGATGAAACCTACCGAAATATTTCCGTTTCCGGCGTAGTTCATGTATGGAGTAATGGTTGTACCGTCAACCGCAGAAATGCTTGGCATGGTGTTACCAAAGTCGTAACCTGCTTTTGAGAAAGGCATGAAACCAAAAGCCATACCCACGTTCTTGAAGGCACGGAACTGCATCACCACATGGTCGAATGCAGCATTCTTGGCATTTACGGCCTTTGGTCCATTATTGAAGTTGGCGTTCTGCAGAACCACAGCAGCATCCAGCAAGAATGTCAGCGAGTCGCAGGCAGAGTAGGCAGCTGGGTTGGCAATGTTGATTTCCTGTCCGCTGCGCAAACCCATTGCAACGCCACCCATGGCAGCCGAACGGCCCACGTTCATCTCGCTCAATTGACCAAAGCCATAGCGGCTATAAGGTGAGTTAATGCCGTTGGTCTGTGCAACAGATACGCTGCAAACACACGCCATCACAATCAGGCAAAGAAACTTTTTATCTATTCTCATTATAGTTCAATATTCTATTCAGGCCCTTTAGCAATAGTAATTCATCTGCAAAGATGCCATTTTTTACGTTTGTATCAAAATTTAAAATGTTACCACCTGTTAAAAACACCAAAAGATTAGGCTTTTTTGCTCTTAACTGGTGTATGTAACCCTCTATTTCATGACGAATACCATTGATTACGCCACTTCTTATCGCTGTTTCGGTGTTGTATCCCGCCATGGGAACGTCACCGTGTGGATCTACCAGTGGAAGCTTCGACGTGAACTGGTTCAGCGCCTTCAGTCTCATCTCCAGTCCTGGCGAGATGTTTCCACCCAGGTATTCACCCTTGCTCGAAACAAACTCGTAGGTAATGCAGGTTCCTGCATCTATCACTAGCAGGTCGTGTCCGGGTTGAACGGCAGCAGCTTCAATGCACACGGCTATTCGGTCGGGACCCAGCGTCTCGGGTGTCTTGTAGCAGAGCTTCATGGGCAGTGGCGTTTGCGCCGTGAGCCGAAGAAGAGGGATGGGCAATTGCGCCAGGTAATCCTCTGTTTCCTGTGGCAGCGTCACTACGGTCGATAAAAGGGCGCGCTGTATGGGGTAGCGTTTCAACAGGTCGTCTATCTGGTTCAGTTGCTCGTGACTGCTCCTTATAACTTCTATTGGATTTTCCCTTTCGAAGACAGCAATTTTTGCTGCAGTATTGCCAATATCTATTACTAAATTCACCTTTTTGTTTGTTTCAGTCTGCAAAATAAACGAAAAAACTGGAAATATCAGTAGCATTGTACTGTAAAAAATGCTTTTTTTAAGTTTTTCTATGTCTTGTATGCCAAAATAAAGTTATTTTTGCAGACAGAATACACAAAAAAAGAAATTTTAATGAAATTAAGAGTACTATTCTTCCTGTCGATTTTATGCTGGGTATGTCATCCCGTACAGGCACAGACCGAGAACGATTCCATTCCTTCCGATACCGTTGCTGCGGATTCATTGGAGATAAGTCTGATGACCTGCGGACAGGCTCCCATGGTATATGCGCTCTATGGTCATACCGCCATTCGTGTCAGGAACCTGAACACCAGTGAAGACTGGGCTTTCAACTATGGTTCGTTCGATATGAGCGCTCCTTTCTTTGTTCCCAAGTTCATCTTCGGAATCATGGATTACGAGCTGGGCTGCAGCACCTTCGAAGAGTTTGCTTATCGCTACTCTCGCTGGGGCACCGATATCACCCAGCAGGTACTGAACCTTACCCCTCAGGAAAAGGATAGAATGTTAAATCGTTTGGTCGAGAACTACAAACCCGAAAACCGTGGTTACCGCTATAATTTTATTTACGATAACTGTTGCACCCGTCCTCGTGATATTGTCGAGGAGATTGTAGATGGTTCTGTTGTCTATCCTACTGATTCGGTTGCGGTTACCTATCGCGACTTGGTGCATCATTACAACAATCCATGGCCATGGTCTAAGTTTGCTATCGATTTGGTTTTCGGACAAGAAGCCGACCAGGTTCTTACCCTTCGTCAGCACGAGTTTTTGCCAGAATATCTGATGCAGCATTTTGATAAATGTGTCATCAAGGACAAGAGTGGGGCAGAGCGTCCGCTGGTACTCTCAACCAGTGTTATCAATGCACAGTTCCCATTCGATAACTCAAAGGAGTTTTTCCTGTCTCCTATGCAGTGCGCTATCATCTGGCTGGTATTGTCGTTGCTCATCCTTGGCTACGAAATCTGGCGCAAGCGTTTGCTGTGGGGATACGACATTCCTGTGTTCCTTACACAGGGTGGCGCAGGCTTGATTGTCTTCCTGCTTTTCTTCTTCTCCGATCATCCTACTGTGGGTAGCAACTGGCTTATCTTGCTGCTTAACCCAATACCACTTTTCTACCTTCCTTGGATGATTTGCAAGGGCAGAAAACGCAAAAAAGACCTCTATCACACCATAAATATGTATTTCTTGGTGCTGTTTTTGCTCTCTTTAACAATAATTCCGCAGAATATTCCACTAGAAATTATACCTTTGTCACTTGTTTTGCTGACTCGCTCTGTGAGTCATGTTTTACTTTGTAAAAAATAAGCAGAATTAAGTGCAATGAGAAAAGACCGCATGCGATTGTTATCATCCCTGATTGTGGTGCTTGCTATGACCAGTGCAAGCGCACAGACAGCTGCACCCGTACCCCGCTTGGTGGTAACGGTGATGATTGATCAGCTGCGTTCCGACTATCTCGATGCATTCTCACCTCTTTACGGCGAGGGTGGCTTTGCACGTCTCTTGAAAGACGGACGTGTTTACGAAGGCGCACAGTATCCTGTGGCACAGGTCGACAGGGCTTCTTCTATTGCTACCATGTTCACCGGAGCAGTTCCTTATGATCATGGCGTAGTGGGCGAGCAGTGGCTCGACCGCAGCACCCTGCGTCCGGTGTACTGTGTGGATGATGCAGCTTTCAAGGGCTGGAACACCACCGAAACCACCTCACCAAAGAACCTGGCAGTTTCTACCATCAGCGATGAACTGAAGGTGGCTACCGACGGAAAGGCACTGGTATATTCCATTGCACCTTACCGCGATGCTGCTGTGCTGGCTGCAGGACATGCGGCAG
>JAGHTY010000214.1 GCA_018065125.1 Candidatus Minthousia equi | reverse complement strand
CGTACTTATTTGCAGACTAAGGGCAGCAAACAGGCCGATAAACTGTTCATGATGCGTGACACCCTGTTGAGCTACATGACACCCGATTTGGTGCCTCTGTATTTCCGTAAGGGAGCTTTGGAAGGTCATCGCTATAATGTTGACGAGGTGTTTTATCATTATAAAAACGGTAAGGTGTCAATAGATCATAACTACCTAAACCGATTGGGTGAGTGGGAGAAGCATAAGACCGATTTGACGCGATGTGCCTTTGACATGATTGCCCAGTTGAACCGTGCCCGTTCGCTCAGTGCCGATGACCTCAAACCCGGTCAGAAGATTAAGTTCCAAATGGCCGAGGGTAAGCGCGTGAGTGAGAAGACTCTGATTTTCCGTCGTCGTGATACATTCAAAGCTGATGATGGTATTAAGTATAAGTGTCTGGTACTTTCATTTGTCGAATATCCAGAACGCAAAGAAAAGGAAGACATCACCTTCTATGTGACAGATGACGGGAATCATTTGCCTGTCCGTTTGGACCTGAATCTTAAATTTGGTTCAGCCAAGGCCTTTCTGAATTCGGCCAAGGGAACCAAATACCCAATCTCTGCAATAATAAAATAAGGTGTCGGAAATGGATGGTTTAGTAGCTGTGGTTATTCCGATGTACCGTACTGCATTGGATGAGTACGAGTTATTATCGCTTCGGAATACTTGTAAAGTTCTTAGGAACTATCCCATCATCATCGCCCATCCGGAAGGGCTGCAGTTGAACAAAGTGGCTGAAAGCTATCCGCAAGTACAGTTCAAGGCATTTGACCCTTCTTTTTTCAAAGGTATCATGGGTTACAATCGCTTGATGCTGTCTTCTGTATTCTATGATGCATTCCGTTCCTATCAGTACATCCTCATCTGCCAATTGGATGCTTACATCTTTAGGGATGAATTGACGGAATGGTGCCAAAAAGGCTATGACTACATTGGAGCACCTTGGTTGAAACGTAGAGTCTACAATCTTCCCTTTATTAAGCAGTGGATGTGGGTCGTACGGAACTGGCAGCATGCCTTGGGCAAACGATCCAAACAAGACCTTTACGATAGGATTGGCAATGGCGGATTATCCCTGCGCAAGGTGGAAAGCCACAGTAAGGCAGTCCGTGACTATGCAGGACTGATAGAGAAATATGTGAATAGAGAAAAGAAAATGCACCTGTTCAACGAGGATGTCTTCTGGGCACTTGAGCCCCAGGATTTTGCCTATCCGTCAGTTGAAGAGGCCCTGCATTTTGCATTTGATAAATACCCAGACCTATGCTTCCGTAAGACTGGCGGGAAGTTGCCTTTCGGTTGCCATGCCTGGTATAAGCGCAAGATGAAAACCTTTTGGGACTCTTTAGGAGTTATTGAATAAAAATTATCCCCGGAAGTTTTAAGCTCCCGGGGAATGTCTTATTTTACGAAACCGTAAACCACGTCCATAATCTTCTGACCTAAGGCGTCAGCCTGTTCCATGGTTGCAGCCTCACTGTATACACGAATGATAGGTTCGGTATTACTCTTGCGCAAATGAACCCAACTGTCAGCAAAGTCAATCTTCACACCATCGATATCGTTAACTTGCTCGTCCTTATACATTTCCTTAACTTGCAGTAGTAAACCGTCAACATCAGTACCTTCAGTTAGGTCGATACGGTTCTTGGCAATGAAATAAGGAGGATAAGTGGCACGCAGTTCGCTAAGCTTCTTGCCTTCGTGAGCCAGATGACTCAGGAACAGAGCGATACCAACGAGAGCATCACGACCATAGTGGCTGGCAGGATAGATAACTCCTCCATTACCCTCACCGCCAATGACTGCACCCACTTCCTTCATCTTGGTGGTTACATTTACCTCGCCCACGGCAGCAGCACTATAAGTTCCGCCGTACAGATTGGTTACATCGCGCAGAGCACGGGTTGAACTCAAGTTGGATACGGTATTACCTGGAGTGTGCTTCAGTACATAGTCTGCCACACTAACCAAGGTATATTCCTCACCATACATGGTGCCATCCTCGCAGATGAATGCCAGACGGTCCACGTCAGGATCAACCACAAAACCAACATCGTACTTGCCGCTCTTCATCAGGT
>JAGHTY010000097.1 GCA_018065125.1 Candidatus Minthousia equi | reverse complement strand
GCACCACGCTGAGCAGTAGTAGAGCAGTTAGCGTACATCCAGTCCATACCCTTCTGAGCGAACAATGGCATCAATGACTGAGTCAGCTCCTCAACAGTTTCGTTGAATGCCTCAGATGGAGTGTGACCATTAACACGCAATACCTCGTACTGCGCCAACAACAAGCCCTGGATAGCACCCATCAAAGAACCACGCTCACCAGTCAAGTCAGAAGTTGCCTCACGCTGGAAAGTAGTCTCGAACATGTAACCAGAACCGATACCGATACCCAGAGCCAAAGTACGCTCCAAAGCCTTACCTGTAGCATCCTGGTATACAGCGTATGAAGAGTTCAAGCCACGGCCTTCCAAGAACATGGTACGCAAAGAAGTACCAGAACCCTTAGGAGCAACCATGATAACATCGATATCCTTAGAAGGAACACAGCCGGTGCGATCGTTCCAAGTAATTGCAAAACCGTGTGAGAAATACAATGCCTTACCTGGAGTAAGATACTGCTTCAAGGTTGGCCATACGCTCATTACAGCTGCATCGCTCAACAAGCACATAACAATAGTACCCTTGGTAGCTGCTTCCTCGATAGAGAACAAAGTCTCACCTGGAACCCAACCATCAGCAACAGCCTTCTCGAAAGTCTTACCCTGACGCTGACCAACGATTACGTTGAAACCATTGTCACGCAAGTTACAAGCCTGACCAGGACCCTGAACACCATAACCGATAACAGCGATAGTTTCGTCCTTCAAAATTTCACGAGCCTTCTCCAATGGGAACTCCTCACGGGTCATTACTTCTTCAATGACACCGCCAAAATTCATTTTTGCCATTTTCTTTTGGTTTTAAATTAGTTAATATTGTTATTCAATTAAACTTCACTTTTGCCTGACAAACCACCTCTCCGGTACTGTCTGCCGTTACATTCTTTCGTATTTCAATATCTGTTTCGTTCTCGCTTACTTCCTGCTTATAGAAACTGAGCTTGTCGCCCATATAGCTCTCGGTTTTGTAAGCAATCTCAAAACGACGAATACCTTTCTCAAAGCACTCTTTTGGAAACAAGTCCAAGATGTGCTCTATATACTTTATGCTGTTGATATGGCCATTGATATCCACATCGCTGTAGAAAGTATCAATGGTACGAACCAGCTGCGCATCGCGAAAGCGGAAGCGACCATGACCTTCAATAGGGCACACATTCTCTTCCTCGCTCACCACATAGTTCAGGATATCACCATCGTAGAGCGAATATAAATCGCATGGACGACGTGTTTCCATATCAATCATTGCCCATACACTGCGCGCATAGCCCATGGCGTTTCCGTCATTGTCAAGGATGGCAAAGTTACGGTTGGTAAACAGCTTCATCACACCTTCTACCCAAGTCTTTACCTGAAAGTGCTGATACTGCCTTGGCATTTGCATCATCTCTATCGACAAGCGACTTAGCACCCATGTGTGCTGGTGCTCATTGAGTGCACCTATACCCCATCCTCTTCGCTGTGAGTGGTTTCCTGCGGCATTCAGTAAGTGATTACCCAGCACCCCCATGAAGATTCTACCTGTGAAATCCACGTGAAAGGGTTCCACATAGTTGGGATATAAATCAATCTTCTGCATTGCGATCCTCCTCGCGTTTAGCAATATACTGATCCAGACGCTCTATGCACGACTTGGTAACTGCAATACGGCCTGTGCGAACAAACTGCAGCACGCTGCCAATCTCGTCTAACTGGTGGAACATCTCAAGCACATCCTCGGTAACGCCACTTTTCTCAACGATGGTATAGGTAGGATTTACCTCTACATAGCGCGCATCGAAACGGCGCACAATGCGTGAGACTTCCTTGTTTGCCAGTACCATTGGAGTTGACAGCTTTAGCAGGGATGTTTCAAGAATGAAGATTTCATCATCTACAAAGCAGTTGGCCTGCAGCACATCAATCTTCTTCTCGATCTGCTTTACCAACATCTCGGCCATTTCCTGCTTACAGTAGCAAGTAATGGTATATTTGTGTACGCCTGGCGTAGAACTGGCGCATACGTTCAAACTCTCAATATTTACCTGGCGACGGGTAAACACAGCGGTAATCTGGTTAAGGATACCGGCAAAGTTTTCACTATATATAATTAAGGTATATAGTGTGAGTCCCTCGTGTGTGTTTACAATGGCTCCCTCATGTGCAATGGTAGAAGGACGAACAACAGCGTTACGTGAGAATGTCTCGCGCTGATCGCCCTTTGCTGCATCGCGTGCCAAGGTGGCCTTGCGCTGACGAGCCAAGTTCTTTTCGTATGAGTTGCGGTTCAGTGCCGCTGCCTTGCGAACGGCTTCATCAAAGCCTTGCATCTCTGGAGCAACCTCTACCTCATCGCACTTTCCGCAAGTATTGCAATCACCGCATTCTGCGGCTCCATATTTCTTGTTTTCTTCCATATTACTTTACCTCCAGTAACATTTCATCTACGTTTGCTCCCGGAGGAGTCATTGGCAGAACATTATCCTCTTCCTTGACGGCACACTGCAAAAGGAATGGGCCATCGGTGGTAAGCATCTCGCGAATGGCATCATCCAGCTCATTACGATCTACAACAGTACGGCATGGAATGCCATAGCCTGCAGCAATCTTCTCGTAATCAGGGTTTACCATTGGTGTGAAAGAGTATCGCTTGTTAAAGAACATGTACTGCCACTGGCGCACATTTCCAAGGAAATTATTGTTCAGCAGAATCAGCTTAACAGGGCACTGCTGCTCCATTATGGTACCCAGTTCCTGAATAGTCATCTGGAAACCGCCATCGCCTGCAAACATACAAACGGTTCTGTCGGGAGCACCGAAAGTAGCACCAATAGCTGCAGGGATACCAAAGCCCATGGTACCGCAACCTCCACTGGTAACAACGCTACGTGGCTTGCTGAACTTAAAATAACGGCAACCAAACATCTGGTTCTGACCAACATCAGTTACCAGAATAGCTTCGTTATTGGCAGCCTCGCTCACCTTGCGAACCACCTCACCCATCAGCAATGGGCCTTCGGTTGGGTGAAGAGCAGGATCGATTACCTTCTGGTATTCTTTCTCGGCGTATGGCTTGAAACCTGCAATCCACGAGTCGTGACGGGCACTATCTACCAATTCACTTACCTGTGCAAGGGTTTGCTTACAATCACCCAGTACAGCTACAGTTGGTTTTACGTTCTTACCTATTTCGCTTGGGTCTATCTCAAAGTGAATTACCTTTGCCTGCTTGGCGTATGTCTTCAGATTTCCGGTTACACGGTCGTCGAAACGCATACCCACGGCAATAAGCAAATCACACTGATTGGTCATTACATTAGGGCCAAGGTTTCCATGCATGCCAAGCATACCCATATTCAATGGATGATCGGTTGGTGCTGCACTCAAGCCCAGCAAAGTCTGTCCGAAAGGAATCTGTGCCTTTTCGCACAATGCAAGCAGTTCATCGTATGCACCTGCCAATTCCACACCCTGTCCTACCAGCATAAATGGCTTAACGCTCTGGTTAATGAGCTTTGCAGCACGTTCAATAGCCTTCTTCTCTGGCTGAGGAGCAGGATCGTAGCTACGGATAAAATCCACCTTCTGTGGTTCGAATTCTATCATGGCTGTCTGTGCATTCTTGGCAAAATCCAAGACTACAGGACCCGGACGACCACTCTTTGCAATATAGAAAGCACGAGCCACTGCCCATGCGATGTCCTCGGCACGACGAATCTGATAGTTCCATTTGGTGATTGGCTGAGTAACGCCAACTACATCCACCTCCTGGAAGGCATCGGTACCCAGCATGGCTGCTCCTACCTGACCGCAGATTACGACCATTGGGGTAGAATCAATCATGGCATCAGCAATACCGGTAATGGTATTCATGGCACCAGGACCACTTGTTACTATAGCACAACCCACACGGCCACTCACACGGGCATAGCCCTGTGCTGCATGAACTGCAGCCTGCTCGTGACGCACCAATACATGATGCAGGGTTTCTTTATGATCATACAGTGCATCGTATGTTGGCATGATAGCACCACCTGGGTAGCCAAAGAGCAAATCTACTCCTTCATGCTCCAGGCATCGCATCATTGCCTCTGCACCAGTTATCTTTTCCATTCAGTTGTTTCTTTATTTAATCAATAATACGAACGCCACCCTTATCAGCCGAAGCAACCGACTGAGCATAAGCTCTCAGTGCCTTGCTCACTACGCGATTGCGCTTCAGTGGTTGCTGAGGACGAGCGGCCAGTTCCTCATCGCTCAACTTAACGTTGATGCTACGACTTGGAATATCAATTACGATAATATCGCCATCCTTGATCTTACCAATGTTACCTCCGCTTGCTGCTTCAGGGCTGATGTGACCGATACTCAAGCCTGATGTTCCACCACTGAAACGGCCATCAGTAATCAGGGCACATTCCTTACCCATATGCATTGACTTGATGTATGATGTTGGGTAAAGCATTTCCTGCATACCAGGACCACCCTTAGGACCTTCGTGGGTTATGACAACGCAATCGCCCTTCTTTACCTTTCCACCAAGGATTCCTTCACAAGCATCTTCCTGAGAATCGAATACAACTGCAGGACCTTCAAAGTGCCACAACTCTGGTGCAACACCAGCAGTCTTTACAACACAGCCATCCTGTGCAATATTACCAAACAGCACTGCCATACCACCATCCTTGGTGTATGCGTGCTCAATATCACGGATACAACCGTTTTCACGATCGGTGTCAAGAGTCTCCCACTGAGCATCCTGGCTACCCATAACGGTTGAGAACTTACGACCTGGAGCACTGCGGTAGATTCGTTCTGCCTCGGCATCAATCTTTTCGCCAGTGATGCTGTACTTCACGATATCCTCACCCAATGTAGCGCCATTCACACGCTTGCAAGACAAATCAAGCAAGTTACCCTTTGCCAACTCGCCAAGAATACCCAGGATACCACCAGCACGGTTTTCCTCCTGAATACTGTACTTCTGCCAGTTTGGAGCCAACTTGCAAAGGAAAGGAACCTTACGGCTCAATGCATCAATATCCTGCATCTTGAAGTCTACACCTGCCTCCTGAGCAACAGCCAGCAAGTGAAGAACGGTATTGGTACTTGCACCCATTGCAATGTCGAGTGTCATGGCATTCATGAATGCTGCACGGGTAGCGATAGAACGTGGCAATACGCTGTCATCGCCTTCCTCATAGTACTTCATTGCATTCTCAACAATGATTCTTGCTGCATCCTTGAACAACTGGATACGGTTTTTATGTGTAGCAAGGATAGAACCATTTCCTGGTAATGAAAGACCGATTGCCTCGGTAAGTGAGTTCATTGAATTAGCAGTAAACATACCAGAGCAAGCGCCACAACCAGGGCATGCGCAATGTTCAATCTCTGCCAACTCCTCATCGCTAACGGTAGAGTCACCACCCTTGATCATGGCTGTAATCAAGTCGGCATTCTCACCCTTGTACTGACCAGCCTCCATTGGGCCACCACTAACGAAAACAGCAGGGATATTCAAACGCATTGCTGCCATCAGCATACCAGGAGTAACCTTGTCACAGTTAGAAATGCAAATCATAGCATCTGCCTTGTGAGCATTTACCATGTATTCAACACTATCGGCAATAATATCACGGCTTGGAAGGCTGTACAACATACCATCGTGACCCATTGCAATACCATCGTCGACAGCAATAGTATTGAATTCAGCTGCATAGCAACCTAACTTTTCAATTTCCTGCTTTACAATCTGTCCGATTTCATGCAAATGAGTATGACCTGGTACAAACTGAGTGAATGAATTTACTATAGCAATAATTGGTTTGCCAAACTGTTCACGCTTCATTCCGGTAGCAACCCAAAGAGCACGGGCTCCTGCCATTCTTCTGCCTTCAGTGCACACTGCACTTCTTAAAGGATTTTTCATTTTGATACCGTTCTTTTCAATATTCAAAAGCCTTCCTCAGCAATGTGTGAGAAAGGCAACTCTTAAACTATACTTTCTTAACACTAAAATTGGGTTGCAAAATTAGCGTTTTTTTTCGTGTTAAACAAACTTTTCTATAGAAAAAACAAAGAAACGCCTATTACACTGATGAAAGCTCCCAGAATTTCCATAGCAGTAACCTTTGTGCCAAAGAATACGTGGGCTGGCCAAAGGATAAAAACAGGCGACAATGCCATGAGGGTTGAAGCAATACCTGCCTCGGTATATTTAACCGCCATGAGCGAGAGCGAAACGCCAATTACCGAACCACACAAAGTAGCACAGAGAGCAAAGGTAAGGCCTTTCTTGTCACGCAACACTTTTGGCATGGTGTTCATTTCTCTACGAAATGACAATATCACAAAGAATCCAACAAAACCAATTACGGCACGGATACAGGTAGAAGCAAATGGCATGACAGACACAAAATCATCACTTCCTGCTGGCAAACACGCTTCGTAATAATATAATCCTATCTTGCTGAGAACCAAGCCAACACCTTGACCTAATCCTGCTCCAATTCCTAAGATAATGCCCTTTAATGGCAACTTTACAGAAAGACCGTGCTTGCCACCTTTATGCAGCACAGAAAGTGCAATACCAGACATAGTAACAAGCATTCCTATCAGTGCTAAAAAAGACAATTTCTCACCCAGAAGAATCCATCCAGAAATAGCCGCAAAAGGAGGAGCCAAAGTCATAAACAGCTGGGCAAATCTTGAGCCGATAATCAGGTAGGAATTGAACAGGCAATAATCACCGAAAACATACCCTACCAATCCTGAAAGAGTGAGCCAGAACCAAGTTTGTCCATCGGCATACAGGGGTATCGGACTTCCTGTAAAAATCCACAAACCTGCCATCAGAATAAGCAGCGACATACCCATGCGCAAAACGTTCATCTGGATAGAACCCATGCGCTTGCTGCCCAACTCGCCAAACATGGCCGAACCTGTCCAGAAAACAGCCACCAACAGCGAAATTAACTCTCCTACCATACTTTCTAAAACCTTAGATTCTAATTTCGGGGTGCAAAGGTAAAGAAATTCAACAAAACAAGAAAGCAATACAGGCAAAAACTGCTGTTACCTCGCCACGCCACATTTGTTTCCTCGGGAGGTAGCAAAATTTTCCTCGGCACAAAAATCAAAGCACGCAACAAAGCACATAATTCACCTCATTGTGCAAAAGGCCTCTGTTTTATTTACAATAATGTGGAAATAGGAGTTTTTATTTTGTTCTGTGCTTAATTTTAAGTACCTTTGCAAAGCAAAAATAATAAAACAACTAAAAATACAATGGCACAGGAAAACAAATACATTACCGTTGCATACGAACTGTATACCGAGATGGGTGGACAGATGGAATTGACAGAGAAGGCTCCTGCCGAGCATCCTTTCCAGTTTATCAGCGGTTTAGGTTTTACATTGGAAGCATTTGAGAAGAACATACTGGCACTGAGCAAAGGCGAAAAATTCGATTTCACCCTTACCCCAGAAGAGGGTTATGGCGAGTATTTCCCAGAAGCCGTTCAGGATTTGCCACGCAACATATTTGAAATTAACGGAAAGTTTGATAGCGAACGCATTGCCGAGGGACAAGTAATTCCTTTGATGAATGCCGACGGAGAGCGTTTCAACGCTACCGTTGTAGAGGTAACTTCCGACCATGTAAAGGTGGACTTGAACCACCCATTGGCTGGTAAGTCTCTTAACTTCAAGGGAGAGGTAGTCGAAATGCGCGATGCAACCAACAAGGAACTGCAGGATATGGTTACCATGATGAGCGGTGAAGGTGGTTGCGGTGGCTGCGGTGGTCACTGTGGTGGCGATTGTGGCGGTAATTGCGGAGGTGATTGCGGAAGTGAATGTGGCGGAGGCTGCGGTAACTGCAAATAACAATATGCGTAATTCATTTGGTAACATATTTACCCTGACTACTTTTGGCGAAAGCCATGGTGCTGGCGTGGGTGGCGTTGTCGATGGTTTTCCTGCCGGCATTGTCATCGACGAGGCATTCATACAAAGTGAACTGGATCGCAGAAAGCCAGGCCAAAGCAAGATTACAACCGACCGCAAGGAAGCTGATCGCGTAGAATTCCTGTCAGGTGTATTTGAGGGAGTATCTACCGGAACCCCTATCGGTTTCTTGGTACGCAACACCAATCAGCACAGCAATGACTACGATAACTTGCGCGAGCTTTTCCGCCCTAGTCATGCCGATTATACTTATTTCCAGAAATACGGCATTCGTGACCATCGCGGAGGTGGACGAAGCAGTGCACGCGAAACCATTGCCCGCTGCGTAGGTGGTGCATTGGCTAAGCTGGCGCTAAAGCAACTAGGCATCTGCGTACAGGCATACACATCACAAGTTGGCAGTATCGCCCTTGAAAACGATTATACCAAGTACGACTTGCAACTTGTTGAGACAAACAACGTGCGATGTCCCGATGTAGCAAAAGCAAAGGAGATGGAAGAACTCATCTCACAGGTAAAGGCAGAAGGTGATACCATTGGCGGTATCATTACCTGCGTGATCAAAGGATGTCCTGTAGGATTAGGTGAACCTGCCTTTGGCAAACTGCATGCTGCATTAGGAAGCGCCATGCTGAGCATTAATGCCGTTAAGGGATTTGAGTATGGAATGGGATTTGCTGGTGTAACCCAAAGAGGTTCTGAGCAAAACGACATCTTCACCACAAAGGATGGACAAATCTGCACGAAGACAAACCGAAGCGGTGGCATTCAGGGAGGAATCAGCAATGGAGAAGACATTTATTTCCGCGTAGCATTCAAGCCCGTAGCAACTCTGCTAATGGAGCAGCCTACAGTTGACAAGCAAGGCAATGAAACCATTGTAAAAGCACGTGGCCGACATGATCCTTGCGTTTTGCCAAGAGCGGTTCCCGTAGTAGAAGCAATGGCAGCCATGACCATACTGGATTATTATTTGTTGAACCAAACCATTCAGCTGAAATAATACCAGAAAGCACCAACAAGAAAGAATAATTAAGTAACTTTGCATCAAATTGCATAAATAGATAAACAATGAATATACTAGAGTTAAGCGAGCAGGAAATCGTACGTCGTAACTCCCTCAACGAGTTGCGCAACATGGGTATTAACCCTTATCCTGCTGCAGAATATGCCACAAACGCATTCAGTACAGAGATCATCGAGAACTTTGTGGATTTACCTACCGAAAAGGATGAAGAAGGCAATGAAGTTCCTGGAAAGGCCACAGCAGAAAACAGCCGAGCAGTTTCTATCGCCGGTCGTATGATGACTCAGCGAATTATGGGTAAGGCCGCATTTATGGAGTTGCAGGATTCAAAAGGCCGTATTCAGGTTTATGTGAGCCGCGATGCCATCTGTCCTGGTGAAGACAAGGACCTGTACAATAAAGTTTACAAGAAGTTGCTAGACATTGGCGACTTTGTAGGCGTTAAAGGCTATGTATTCCGCACACAGACAGGTGAGATTTCTGTTCATGCACAGGAATTAACCCTATTGAGCAAGAGCTTAAAGCCACTGCCAATCGTAAAATACAAGGATGGTGTGGCATACGATAAATTTGATGATCCTGAGTTGCGTTACCGTCAGCGTTATGTTGACCTAGTGGTTAACGATGGCGTAAAGGAAACCTTCCTGAAGCGTGCAACCATTGTTCGCACCATGCGTAACATTCTGGATAACTCTGGCTACACAGAAGTTGACACTCCTATTCTTCAGAGCATTGCTGGTGGTGCAAGTGCCCGTCCATTCATCACTCATTTCAACGCGTTGAATCAGGACATGTACATGCGTATTGCTACCGAGCTTTACTTGAAGCGTTTGATTGTAGGTGGTTTTGAAGGTGTTTACGAAATAGGCAAGAACTTCCGTAACGAAGGTATGGACAAAACCCATAATCCTGAGTTCACCTGTATGGAGCTTTACGTTTCTTACAAGGATTTGAATTGGGGTATGGGCTTTACCGAAAAGATGCTGGAAGACATCTGTACCGCTGTAAACGGAAAGCCAGAAGTTGAAATCGACGGTAAGATCATTTCATTCAAGGCTCCATTCCGTCGTCTTCCAATCTTGGATGCCATCAAGGAAAAGACTGGCTATGACCTGTATCCTATGAGCGAGGAAGAAATTCGCGAAACAGCAAAGAAGCTGGGTATTGAAGTTGATGAAACCATGGGTAAGGGTAAGTTGATTGATGAAATCTTTGGTAAAACCTGCGAAGGCGATTTCATCCAGCCAACTTTCATCACCGACTATCCTGTAGAAATGAGTCCTCTTACCAAGATGCACCGCAGCAAGCCAGGTTTGACCGAGCGATTCGAGCTGATGGTAAATGGTAAGGAATTGGCAAATGCATATAGTGAGCTGAACGATCCTATTGATCAGGAAGAGCGTTTCATCGACCAGATGAAGTTAGCCGACAAGGGTGATGACGAAGCAATGATCATTGATCATGACTTCTTGCGTGCCCTTCAGTATGGTATGCCTCCTACCTTTGGTATCGGTATTGGTATCGACCGCCTTGTTATGTTGATGACTGGCAAGTTTGCCATTGGTGAGGTAATGCTGTTCCCACAGATGAAGCCAGAGAAGAAAACTCCAAGAGACAAGGTTGAAGCATACACCGCATTGGGTGTTCGTGAGGAATTGGTTCCAATTCTTCAGAAGGCAGGTTATAATCTGGTAACCGACTTGAAGGGCGTAAACCCAGCCAAGTTGCAGCAGCAGATTATCGAAATCATCAAGAAATACAAGCTTGAGATAGAGAAGCCTTCACAGGACGACATCAAGGAGTGGGTAAAAACCGACGAAAACGAGCAGGAATAAGAAATGGGCAAGTGTGGAACGATAGGTATTTTGGGTGGAGGTAGCTGGGCTACAGCTATTGCCAAAATAGTTCTCGACAAAGAAGAACGCATCAACTGGTACATCCGCAGGGATGACCGTATTGATGAGTTCAAGCGCTTGGGGCATAATCCCGCCTATCTAACAAGTGTACATTTCGATGTGAACCGCATTGGTTTCTCATCTGATATAAATAAGGTAGTAAAGGAATCGGACACCTTGATAATGGTAACCCCTTCTCCTTACGTAAAGAGTCACCTGAAGAAACTGCATGCAGATATCCGCAATAAATTCATCGTAACTGCCATCAAGGGTGTGGTACCCGATGAAAACCTTGCCGTATCAGAGTACCTGCATAAAATCTATGGTGTACCGGTAGAGAACATGGCTGTGATTGGAGGTCCTTCACATGCCGAGGAAGTTGCACTGGAACGTCTCTCCTACCTGACCATTGGCTGCAGCGACCTGCAAAAGGCAGAAAACTTTGCAGATGTGCTGCGCAGTTCATTCATCAAGACATCAACAAGTACCGATGTATTAGGCATTGAGTATAGTTCTGTACTGAAGAACATCTACGCAATTGCCGCAGGCATCTGCAGTGGCTTGAAGTATGGAGATAATTTCCAGGCAGTACTCATGTCGAATGCTGCACAGGAAATGGATAGGTTCCTTAACACAATCGACCCACAGAAACGTGATGTAATCAGTTCTGTGTATTTGGGCGACTTGTTGGTTACCGGTTACTCAAACTTTAGTCGTAACCGCGTCTTCGGTACCATGATTGGAAAAGGTTACAGTGTTAAGAGTGCACAGATTGAAATGGAAATGATTGCAGAAGGTTACTATGGTACCAAGTGTATCAAGGAAATCAATCGCTATTTCCATGTAAACATGCCAATCGTTGATGCTGTATACAACATTCTGTACGAGCGCATAGCACCTGTAATCGAAATTAAGCTATTGACAGATTCATTTAGATAATAATCATTTAAATACAATAACAACATGAAACTTTGCATTGAAAAAGCACAAAGCTTTATTCCTGCTGGCAGCTTGGCTGCTGTAGCAGCAAAGACAGCAGCTTGCAACGAGTTGCTTGAGAACGGTAAAGGTCCAGGTAACGATTTCCTGGGTTGGGTACACCTGCCATCTAGCATTACAGATGAATTCCTGGCAGAAGTTCAGGCAACTGCAGATTTGCTTCGCTCTAAAGCAGAAATCATCGTAGTTGCAGGTATTGGTGGTTCATACTTAGGCCCTCGTGCCGTAAACGAGGCTCTTGACCACACTTTTGGTTTGAACGGCAATAACCCACGCGTTGTTTACGCAGGTAACAATATCGGTGAAGATTATCTGGCTGATTTGATGGAGTTGTTGGAAGGTAAGACTTTTGCCATTATCAACATTTCAAAATCAGGTACCACTACCGAAACAGCTTTGGCATTCCGCTTGCTGAAGACCAAGCTGGAGGCACAGGTAGGCAAGGCTGCAGCAAAGGATTTGATTGTTGCTGTTACTGACAAGGAGAAAGGTGCTGCACGTAAGTTGGCAACCAAGGAAGGTTACAAGACTTTCGTTATTCCTGATAATGTAGGTGGTCGTTTCTCTGTATTGACTCCAGTAGGTTTGCTGGCTATCGCTTGTGCTGGTCACGATATCAAGGCATTGGTAAAGGGTGCCCAGGACATGGAAAAGGCTACAGGTGTAGATGTTCCTTACGAGGAAAATCCAGCTGCTCAGTATGCTGCAGTTCGTAACGCATTATATGGCTATGGCAAGAAGACAGAAATCTTGGTTAACTACCAGCCAAAACTACACTATATGATGGAATGGTGGAAGCAGTTGTTTGGTGAATCTGAAGGCAAGGACCTGAAGGGTATCTTCCCTGCATCTGTTGACTTTACTACCGACTTGCATTCTATGGGTCAGTGGATTCAGGAAGGTGAGCGCACTATCTTCGAGACCGTTGTTTCTGTAGAGAAGGCTAACAAGACTGTTCTATTCCCATTCGATGAGGAGAACCTTGATGGTTTGAACTTCCTGGCAGGAAAGCGAGTTGACGAAGTAAACAAGATGGCAGAACTGGGTACTCAGTTAGCACATGTTGATGGTGGCGTGCCTAACATCAAGATTACAATCCCTGTACTGGATGAGTATAACCTAGGACAGTTAATCTACTTCTTTGAGCGTGCTTGTGGTATCTCTGGCTACATTCTGGGAGTTAACCCATTCAACCAGCCAGGTGTTGAAGCATACAAGAAGAACATGTTTGCCCTGTTGAACAAACCTGGTTATGAAAAAGAATCTGAAGCAATTCAGGCTCGTTTGAAGTAATTCCACAACAAAAGCATATACACGGATTACACGGATTTCACACTTGTGAATTCTTTGTAATCCGTGTTACATTTTATCTTATGATAGAAAAAGAAATTCAAAAGTATTTAGCAGAAAAAGGATTAAAAAAGATGAGCCTCAAGGCGGTGCTGTTCGACATGGATGGCGTATTGTTCGACTCTATGAAGAATCACGCCAAAGCATGGCATGAAGCTATGAAAATATATGGTTTCGACCTACCTCAACCCGAGGCATATCTTCATGAGGGCCGTACAGGTGCAGGAACCATCAACATCGTTAGCCAAAGGCAAAGAGGATACGATGCAACCGAAGAAGAAATTCAACGCATTTATAAGACAAAGAGTGATTTGTTCAATTCTTTGCCTACTGCCGAACCTATGCCTGGTGCGGATACATTATTAAAACAATTAGAAGACAATGGTATCATACGCGTGCTTGTAACCGGTAGTGGACAAAAAACACTGCTGGGACGACTAAACAAGCACTACCCTAATGCCTTTACACAGGAACGTATGGTTACTGCATTTGATGTTACCTATGGCAAACCTAACCCTGAACCATATTTAATGGGATTAAAGAAAAGCGGATGCCAACCTAATGAGGTGGTAGTGGTAGAAAATGCACCTTTAGGCGTTAGAGCCGCCGTTGCTGCAGGATTATTCACCATTGCAGTGAACACAGGTCCTTTGGATGATCATTATCTATTGGATGAAGGAGCCAACATTTTGTTTCATTCCATGCAAGAACTATCCGACAACTGGCAAAAAGTACAAGACGAACTGCAACAATAAAAAAAGAAGAAGGTTAAACACCTTCTTCTTCTTGTTCCTCTGAAACATTACCTATATTGTCTGTTTCTTGATCTAGTTTCATAGAAGTGCTTCCATCAAGATTTACATCCAATTGAATAGGAACAAACATATCCTCATCCTGTGGAAGGCAAACTGCTACAGCAAAACGGAAACCTCTATCCAATGCTTTCTCAAACACGAAACCTCTCAACACAGAGGCCTTCATCATATCGCTGTTCACATACTCTGCAAAGTTCTTCTTAAAATAGGTACGCGCGAAGATCTTTTCTTCACCACGGGTAATCTTTACCTTAAAGATATTATCAACAAACTCTGCTTTCTTCGAGATATCACCTGGAACTTTTGGCAGTGAATCACATGGCATACGAACTATATCATAAGAATAAAGCTTTCCTGCCACTGTTACTGTATCATTGATGTGAAGTGAATCCAGACGCTGTATACCAGTAAGTTCTGCATCAGAAACAATAGAAGACTGTTCTTCGTTCTGTGCTTTATTACTGTCACCCGTATTCGACTGCTTACCACAGCAGGCAAACAGCAATCCTGCCAAAACAGGAATGAATAATTTCATTTTCATGGTTTGATTATATAGAATGTTGCAAAGTAACGAAAAAAAAATCATATAACAAAGAAAAGCCACGCGTTTCGCAACGTGTGGCTTTCAAGAAAACTAAAAACTCAACTATACTTTTTATGCTTATGAAAACATTGCAAAGATAGCATATTTACGACCTTTCGGCAAGTAA
>JAGHTY010000194.1 GCA_018065125.1 Candidatus Minthousia equi | reverse complement strand
ATTATATATTGTATGTTTAGTATGGGAAATATAAATCTGACTGTTAATATCAGCATAACTATTGACAAGGAATTTGATATAACTACAATAAGTAAAGCAATTGCTCAAACACTGAGCAGGGCTGTTGATGAGTCTATGCAGCAAGGCAATACATCCCAAAGTAACATAACCCTGATAGAGTTTATGAAAGATACCATGAAAACAGAACAGATATCACCCAGCACCATGAAAAACAAGCTTAGCACACTAAAGTGGATTGATACCCTGTTTCCAAAAATCACACTGGCCGAACTAGATACCAGCTTCATTGCCCTGTTTACCAATAATCTACGTAAAAAAGAGGTTTCAACTAACACTATCATCAAGCACATACGTCACCTGCGGTTTTACCTGTTCAGGGCGGTAAAGGCAGGACTGATAGGGCAGCAATGGCTCGACTCCTCGCTCTATTACCTCAAGCACGACGCATACAGGCACTCATTTCTTTCATCGGCCGAGTTACACAGGTTTGAAAACCTCAACCTGCAGCTACTCAGTAAGACACAGCGCAATGTGGCCCTGGTATTCCTGTTTTGCTGCTATACCGGGCTTCGCTTTTCGGATGTTACCAGAATTACATGGGATAACTTCCATCGCCAGGGGCGCGACTTGTGGCTACAGGTTACAATGAAGAAAACCCGCCAACTGCTAGAAATACCCATCTCACGCCTATTCAACAACAAGGTTGCAGATATCCTTGGGCAACTGCCCACACGAAATATGCCTAACCAGCGCCTTTTCCCTTTCAACGACAACTCGTATATAAACAAGGTGCTGAAAAAACTGTGCCAGCAATGCCATATTCAGAAAGACGTAACCTTTCACACTGCCCGTCATACCTTTGGAACCCAATGCCTGTATCATGGCATAAAGATGGAGATTATACAGGGATTGCTAGGGCATAGCAGCATCAAAACCACCCAAGGCTATGCCGAAATGACACACAGTACCATGCTAAATGGATTAAAGAAAGTGAAATGGTAAGCAAGCAGTGTTAACCACCTGTATTAAAAATGCATTATTCTTTGTTTTTGTTTCTTTTTGTACGGAAAATCATTCCGTTTTCTGTCATTTGTATCGATTTATATAGAAAATCCTTCCGTTTTTCCATTTCTTATGCAACTTTTACGTATCAATAATTGCACAAGTTAGAGAAAAACCTTAATTTTGCAGTGAGAAAATAATAAATCTGTGTTGCAAAGACGCCTCTTTACATGGTAAAAAGTTTAAAAACATAAGAAAAAGAGGCATAAAACACGGTAATTTCGCAGTTTTTCTGTTAAAAATATTGTAAAACGAAAAAAATGTGCTAATTTTGCACCCTTGAAATAGAGGGTAAATACTATAACAGAAGGAAGCAATCGTTATAAATGCGCTAACAAGGTATTAGTTGAATCCCCAAGAGAGATTTAATCACACATTATTAATATTAACTATTAAAGAGAGTTTTTCTTATGAAGAAAAGAATCGCAATGTTACTGACTTGCCTCTTTGCAGTGGTAAGTTTGGCAACTGCCCAATCTCGTATTACAGGTACTGTAATTTCTGAAGAGGACGGGCAGCCAGTTGTGGGAGCCTCTGTATTGGTTAAGGGTACCAGCGTAGGTACCATTACCGATCTTGATGGTAAGTACACCATCACTGGTATCCCAAGTTCGGCCAAAACTCTCGTGATTTCATACGTTGGTATGAAAACACAGGAAGTGGCTATCAAGAACAACCTGAACATCGTTTTGAAGAGCGATGCTGAGGTATTGGACGACGTAATGGTTGTAGCTTATGGTACATCCAAGAAGTCATCATTTACAGGTTCTGCATCTAACGTAGATAGCAAGAAACTGGAAATGCGTCCTATTACTAACGTATCTAAGGGTTTGGAAGGCCAGGCAACTGGTATCCTGACTACTTCTGGTTCTGGTCAGCCAGGTTCTGGTTCAAGCGTTATCATCCGTGGTTACGGTTCTATCAACGCATCAAGCAGCCCATTGTACGTAGTTGATGGTATTCCATTCGACGGTACCCTGAGCTCTATCAACCCAGCTGATATCGAGAGCATGACCATTTTGAAGGATGCATCTGCTGGTGCATTGTATGGTGCTCGTGGTGCAAACGGTGTTGTAATGATCACTACCAAGAAGGGTAAGGAAGGTAAGACCAACGTAAACTGGCGTTCAACTTTCGGCTGGAGCACCCGTGCCCTGAAGCCATACGACATGGTTGACGGCAAGGACTATGTTCAGTTGACTTACGAAGCAATGCGTAACAGCTACGTCTTCAAGAATGGCTACGAGTGGAGCGCTGCAGAAGCACAGGCTCGTGCTGACTTGAGCGGCACACTGGGTGGCGAGCGTTACAACCCATACAAGAACTACACTTGGGATACCATCATCGACCCTGCTACTGGCAAGGTTCACGAGGATGCACAGGCTGCATGGGATGAGAAGTGGCTGGATCAGTTGCTGCGTACCGGTTTCCGTCATGAGCACCAGTTGTCATTGAACGGTGGTACCGACAAGACCCGCTACATGTTCTCTCTGGGTTACCTGAACGAGGAAGGTGTTTTGAAGAACACTGGCTATGAGCGTTACAATGCACGTGTAAGCGTGGATTCAAACGTTACCGACTGGTTCAAGGCTAACATGAACGTGGCTTTGTCAAACTCTACTTCAGACTTCAGCCAGTACAGCGGTTCATCTACCTCTAACCCTTGGTACACCGCACAGTTCATCTCTCCATTGTTCCCATTGTATGTTAAGGACATGAGCGGTAAGAACCTGCTTGACCTGAAGGGTAATCCTCAGCTGGACTACGGTGAGCGTGGTGACTTTGAAAATGGCCGTCCTGGTTCACAGAACGACTACAACCCACTGGGTGGCTTGCTGGATGACAAGTCTGTATCTACTAACGACGTTGCTTCTATCCGTACCGGTATGGTATTTGGTGGCGACAGCGAGAAGTTTGGTGCATTGCAGGGCTTGAAGCTGGCTTTGAACTTCGGTGCTGACTATCGTAACGTTAAGGAAACCGACTATATGAATATGTATCACGGTAACCAGGCTAACGCTGGTGGTTTGCTGCAGAAGTACAACACTCGTACCCTGAGCTACACCTTCAACCAGTTGCTGACTTGGAACCGTTCATTCGACAAGCACAACATCGACGTTCTGGCTGGTCACGAGTGGTATGCTTTCTCATACGAGTACATGAGCGCTGCCAAGACCAACCTAGTTGACGGTATCCTGGAATTGCGTCCTGGTACTACTATCTACGATGCCGACTCTTACTCACAGAAGTACCGCATCGAGTCTTGGATGGGTCGTATCAACTATAACTACGACGACAAGTACTACTTCTCTGCTTCTTTGCGTACTGATGGTTCTTCTCGTTTCTACAAGGATAACCGTTGGGGTACATTCTGGTCAGTAGGTGCTAACTGGCGTATCTCTAAGGAGTCATTCATGCAGAACGTTTCATGGGTTGACAACTTGTCTGCAAAGATCAGCTACGGTGAGCAGGGTAACGATAACCTGGGTTCATACTACGCATGGCAGTCATTATACAGCCTGAGCTATGCCAACGCTAACCAGATTGGTGGTGTGGCTTCTACCCTTGAGAACAAGAAGGTATCTTGGGAAAAGAACGGTAACCTGAACGTAGGTATCGAGGGTGCTTTGTTTGACAACCGTCTACGTGTAAGCGCCGAGTTCTACAGCAAGAAGACCAAGGATATGTTGTTGAGCTACCCAATGGCAACTTCAACCGGTTTCAACGGTTACGATGCTAACGTGGGTGACATGCGCAACAGCGGTTTCGAGTTCGAGGTTAAGGTAACTCCAGTCCGCATGAAGGACTTCGAGTGGAACTTGTCTTGGATGGGTTCTACCGTAAGCAACAAGGTATTGCACCTGACTGCTGAATCTCCTGAAATCGTAAGTGGTGTTCGCATCATCAAGGAAGGTTATCCTATCAACACCTTCTACATGGCTAAGAGTGCAGGTGTTGACCCTGCAACTGGTGCACAGCTGTACTATGCTTACAAAGACAAAGACGGAAAGGATGTTCCAGAGTACATCACCAGCGACTACTCTATTGCTACCAACAATAAATACTTCCTGGGCAGCCGTATCCCATCTTTGTATGGTTCACTTGGTACTGATTTGACCTGGAAGGGCTTCACCCTGTCAGTTCTGACTACCTACTCAATCGGTGGTAAGGTTTACGATAGCTTGTATGCAGGTTCTTTGAACAACATGTACTACAACAACAACTTCAACAAGCACGCTCTTCGCCGCTGGACTCAGCCAGGTGACGTTACCGACGTTCCTCGTATCGAGGTAGGTGGTTCTTACGCTACCAACGACCGTTTCTTGGTTAACGCTTCTTACTTCGCAATCAAGAACGTAACCCTGGGTTACAACTTGCCTAAGTCTATCATGCGTTCTGCTGGCTTGAACAGCGTTCGCGTATTCGGTTCAGTTGATAACCTGGCATTGTTCAACCACCTGCAGGGTATGGACCCTCAGTATAACTTTAGCGGTTCTACCGACTATACTTATACTCCAAACCGTTCATTCTCTTTGGGTATCGAAGTTAATTTCTAATCGACTAAACAGACAGAAAAGATATGAAATCATTATTTAAATATATGTTTGCTGGTTTGCTGGCTGGAACTGTTCTGAGTTCTTGCTCTAGCGACCAATTGGAAACCCAGCCAACTACCTCAATGTCTGGTGCATCGTTGATGGACAATGGTAATGCTGCCTTGGTTCCACTGAACGGTATCTACCGTATGTTGTACACTGCTGGTTGGTCAACCGGTGGTAACACTCACCAGTGTCACGGTATTACCGCTTGGACTCTGGCTGCTGAAGTGATGGGTGAAGACCACGTCATGGCTGCTCAGGGTTCTGGTTGGTACTGGTACGATGCTATTTACAATGTAAAGTCTCGTTACACCTCTACAACCTGGCGTTCATACGACTTGTGGAATGCTTACTATACCTTGATCTCTAACGCTAACTACATCTTGGCAGCTGAGGAGACCATGAAGGACGGTGCTACCGTTACTGCTAACAGCGCACTGGGTCAGGCATACGCTATCCGTGCATACGGCTACTTCATGCTGGCACAGAACTTTGCCCGCACCTACAAGGGTCACGAAAGCGAGCCATGCTGCCCTATCTATACAGAGCCAACCTCTGCTGATACCAAGGGCCAGCCACGTTCTACCGTTCAGCAGGTTTACGACCAGATTAAGAGCGATATCAACAAGGCAGTTGAATTGTTGGCTAATGCTAACTGCGATCGTCAGCACATCTCTCACATCGACTATAGCGTAGCTTGTGGTATTCAGGCTCGTATCGCATTGGTTATGGAAGACTGGGCTACTGCTAAGACTGCTGCTCACAACGCAATCAAAAGCTCTGGCAAGAACATCCTTCCTGTTGCAGACTTCATCGGTGTAAACGATTCAAAGAAGGCCAATGTAATGTGGGGTGCTGAAATCATTACCGACCAGGTTGGTATGTATGCTAGCTTCTTCTCACACATGGATGCCGACATGGGTGCATACGGTGAGAGCGCACGTAAGCAGATTAACAAGTTGCTGTATGCTAAGATGAACCCAACTGATACCCGTCAGGCATGGTGGAATCCACAGGATGCCAACAACAAGTCAAATGGTTACCAGCAGGAGAAGTTCAAGTTCAGCGACTACCAGACATGGTTGGGCGACTACATCTTCATGCGTATTGAGGAAATGTACCTGATTGCTGCCGAGGCTGAGTGCCGCCTGAATCAGGAAAATGAAGCTAAGACTGACTTGATGGCATTGATGTCAAAGCGTGACACTGGCTACACTTGCGATAAGACTGGTACCGCACTGGGCAAGACTACCTGCGAGTGGACTGGTTCATTGCTGGAGGAAATCCTGATTCAGCGTCGTATCGAGTTGTGGGGTGAGGCTGGTCGTGTATTCGACATCAAGCGTTGCAAGCAGGGCTTTGTTCGTACTGCAGAAATGGGTTGGCCAACCGCAGCATTGCTGAGCGGCCGTCCAACAGACGATCCAGAAAACTACATGTGGGTATTGACCATCCCTCAGACCGAGTTCGATGGCAATGAGAACATGACTGGTGACAAGGATCAGAACCCAGTAGGTGATACTAAGTAAGCCACATGTGGAACATTCTAATTTGAAGAAGATATGAAAATTAAGAGTATATTATTTTCAATGGTTGCAGCACTGAGCTTGGCCTTCACCTCATGTGAGCAGGACAACAAGGGTGCTATCTACAACCAGGACAATCAGGGTGCCAGTTTCCTGTTCAACAAAGTAAGTACATCGGCTCCTGCCTCTAACCCAATCGTTGCGATTAAGGTTGTCCGCGCTAAGGCAGATACAGAAGCTAGCGTAAATGTAACATACAAGGTGCTTACCGAAGGTGTTGCTGGTATCAAGGTAGCTCCTGTCGTTAATTTCGCTGCAGGCGAAAAGGAAGCTAACGTAGGTGTTGACCTGGGAGGCCAGTTGGAAGTTGGTAAGAAGGTTGATATTAGTATAACCATCAGCGATGAAGATGCTAGTATCGGTGGTGTTAAGACTGTAACCCTTACAGCCTACAAGGAGTACGAGTGGGAATCATTGGGAAAAGGTTATTTCTCTGATGGTTGGTTGTGTGGTGAAGACCACATGGTTGAAATTATGCAGGCAAAGGGTTTCCCACGCTATCGCGTAATGGATCCATACCTTGAGTGCTATACCAACGGTGATCCAGGTATTGAAGTACAAATGGCTCTACGCCCTAAGTACATCGAATTCTGGGAGTTGGAAGATGGTGTTACAATCGACTGGAACGGTTACAACACACAAGCTATCCACCCAAGCTATGGCGTAGCCATGGAATACTTACGCTACTATGACTTTACTGGTATAGAAAGCGATAAGAGTATGAAGATTGACGATGGTATTTACCAGTTGGCTCCATACGTCTACATGGATGGTATCGGCGGTTGGAACTACACTCAGAAGCCTCTAATTTACATTGGCTTGCCAGGCTGCGATTGGTAATCTACCATTCACATTATATAAAAAGGATGCATCCCAATTTGGGGTGCATCTTTTTTTTATCACAATAACAGGTAATTCAGAATAATTCCCTATCTTTGCCTTCAAATCTATCACAGAATATGAAAAAAGGAATCTTTGCCATTATTGCAGCTATACTTTGTATGGGGTTTGCAGCATGCTCATCAGAAGAAGCACCAGTAATTACCACCGATGAACAGGGTACTACCATCGCCATTCCATTCGATGGTAAAACCACCACCTATAAGTTCAGCATCAATGAATCGTGGACTATTGAGAATGTTGACTCGGCACTGAGCGTGAGCCCTATGCACGGCAACTCGGGTAACGTATCGCTAACAATAAAGTCCAGAGAAACCAACGTAACCAACGAGATGGTAACCCACAACTTTACCATTGTATCGAAGAACGGCAAGGGTGAAGCCAAACGTACCATCAAATGTAACCAAGACCCAGTCTTTACATTGGAAAAGACCCGCTATGAGGTTGACGGAAAAGGAGCATCCATCAAGGTGGTGTTCACTACCCCACTCTCTGCAGAACAACTAGAGAAGTTCTCGGTGAGAATGGACAACAACTTCAGCGAAATGTGGGATCGTGGTGAGGAAGATGAAGCCAAACAGGCCGCTAGCCTGGCAAGAATGGCTACCACCCGTGCCGGAGACTCGAAATGGGAGGCAACATTCAAGATAAAGGAGAATCCTGAGAAAGAAGCCCGTACCGGTATCTTCTTCCTGATGGCAGGTGTATTGGAAGACGAGTTCTACTCGGATTTCATCTCTGTTACACAGCTGCCTAAGGAGATTGAGGAATCAGAGGACTACAAGAACGACGGAAAGGTGTTTAACCTGCTTACACACACCAAGGGCGAAGCGGGTATTCCTATCGTAATCATGGGTGATGGATTCCTGGACAAGGATATAGAAGACGGCACTTACAAGGATGCCATGCAGACTGCCTGCGACAACCTGTTTAGCTATGAGCCAATGAAGTCATTGAAGCCACTGTTCGACGTGTATTACGTTACTGCAGTATCACAAAACAACATCTTCAGTGAAAAGACAAAGACTGCTTTCAGCTGCGAATTTGGCGAAGGAACAAAGATTAGTGGCAGCAACGAAAAGGTAGAGAAATATGCCAAGAAGCCTTTCACCGAACAACTGGCCGTGGACAAGGACTATATGGACAACTCGCTGGTTATTGTAGTACTGAACGACAAGCGATGGGCGGGTACCTGTTACTACAGCGTATATCCAAAGAAAGGCATAGTACAGAACTCGTCTGCCATTGCCTACTGCCCTATGACCGACGAAAGCAAGCATAACGGCTATGGCTTTGCCCACCTGCTGCAGCACGAGGCTGTGGGTCATGGCTTTGGCAAACTGGCTGATGAATATGCCTACAAGGAGAATGGCGAGATTCCTGAGGATGAGAAGAAGGAACTGGAAGAATTCCAGGAGTATGGTGTTTACCAAAACGTGAGCACCAGCAATGACATTACCAAGACCTACTGGGCCGAATTTGCTTCCGACCCACGCTATAACAACGAAAAGCTGAATGTTCACTTAGGTGGATTTACTTATATAAAAGGTGTGTATCGCCCTACAGAGAAGAGCATAATGAGTGATGACATGGATGCTTTCAACTGTTATTCACGCAGCATGATCTACAAGCGTGCCATGTATATTACACAAGGTTCGGCATGGCAGTTCAACTACGAGGAGTTTGTGAAATTTGATGCGCCTGGCCGTGATGAATTTGAGGCTAAGAAGGCTACTACACGCGCTGCTGGTGATGTGATTCGCATGCCACTGCCTAAACCTGTTATTACTATTATTCAAAAGTAAGACCATGGCAGATAATTATCTGGAAAATCACTACGAGGAATACCTGAAGCGAAAGGCAGCGTGGGAGAAGAAGAAAAAGGCATTCAAGCGCCCTGTTGTCAAACCTCAAGCACCAAGCCATCAAACGCCAGATGAACATGGGCAGGAAGCAGTGCGTCTTCCTGAGCATGAGGCTTGATGTGATGCGACATGTGTATAAGGTGGGTTTCTTTTGCTCCTATCTTTTCTGAGAATGCAATAGCCTGCTCGAAGGTTTGATGGCTGGGATGTGGCTCATGGCGCAAGCCATTCACGATAAGCAGTTCTACCCCTTGCAGATAGTTAAACTCTTCATCGGGAAGGGTACTCATATCCGTAATATATGCCAGCTTACCTATCCTGAAGCCCACGATGGGCAACTTGCCATGCATTACCCGGATTGGTATGATTTCTAAAGGTTGGCTGGCACCTAGCACCTGTTTCATCTCCTGGGTGCGCTTATCCAATATGTAACGGCGCTTTTCGCGCAGCATGTCATCCATGAACTTCTCGTTCACAGGAATTTCCTCTTTCTGACTGATGAGCACAGGCACATGTGGTTCTATGGGCAACAAGTTGATGGCTGGCACACCAGGATATCGCTTCTCCTTTGGAGTGAAGCAGTATGGGATGCGTTCAAGCAGGTGATCAATGCAAAACTGTTCTGCATAAACATCTACCTCGCCAAAGATGCTATAAGGGCGTAGGTCGTCAAGACCTCCTACATGGTCGTAATGTTCGTGGGTAATGAACACTGCATCCAGCGGTTCAAAAGGAATGGTGAGCATCTGCTGTCGGAAATCGGGACCACAATCAATCAAGATACGCTTTCCCTCTGCCTCGATAAGAGCAGAGCAGCGAAAACGCTTGTCGTGCACATCGGTAGATGAGCATACAGGGCAGCTGCAGCCTATCTGTGGCACACCGCACGAGGTTCCGGTTCCTAACAGGGTTATCTTCATATAAAGTTCACTTCTGGATGAATGCTGATACCAAATTTCTCTTTCACATCCTTGCAGATGGCATCGCTTATCTGTACCACCTCATTTCCACTAGCACCACCATGGTTCACCAATATCAATGCCTGCTTTTCGTACACGCCCACATTTCCCATCTTGCAACCCTTCCAGCCACAATGTTCTATCAGCCAGCCTGCAGGAACCTTTACGCGGTATTCATCTACCTCGTAGAAAGGTATCTCCAGGGCAAGGTCGTTCTGCAGCAACAAGTGCAGCTCGCGGCTAATAACAGGATTCATGAAGAAACTGCCAGCATTTCCCAGATTCCTGGGGTCGGGCAACTTGGCATTGCGTATATCAATAATCACCTGACGGATATGAGCAGGTGTAAGGGTGTTCAAGTCGATGTTCTGTCTTTCAAGTTCGGAACGGATATTGCCATAATCCAGCTTTTGGGTGAAAGTCTTAGAAAGGCGATAGGTTACCGCCAGCACGATGTACTGCCCTTTCAGTTCCTGCTTGAAGATGCTGTGGCGATAGGCATATTGGCACTCTTCGTTTGTAAAGACACGCTTGTTACCAGTAGCTACCTCAAGGGTCTCGACCTTTGTAATCAAATCCTTGGCCTCTACACCGTATGCACCGATGTTCTGCACAGCACTGGCTCCCACCTCGCCAGGAATAAGCGAAAGATTTTCCATGCCACTCCAGCCATTTGAAACGGCATAGGCCACAACATCGTCCCACACCTCACCATTGGCGGCACGTAGCAATACCTCATCTCCATTCTCTTCAACAGATATGCCCTTGATACCTGAATGCAGGATGGTTCCTTCATAGTCCTGGGTAAACAACAGATTACTGCCTCCACCGATGTGCAGGAAGGGTGTATTACGCAAATCAAGGAGCAAGCCTTGCAGCTCGTCCTCTGTGTAGTACTCTATATATCGGCTTGCCTTAGCATCAATACCAAAAGTGGTATGCTGCAACAAGGAATGGTTCTGAAATTCTTTCATTATGTTTCTGGGTGTTTATTCGCTGGTGTCTTCAAAGCCTGTAAGCATCCAGCCCTTTTCCTGTCGTTGAAAGGTAAGTATGGTGTTAAGTCCGTTGCCACAGCCTCGGAAACAAATCAGTTTCTGATTGGCACCCTCGTAGTTCTGTCCATACACCACATTGGTAAGTTCGTGCTGGGGCAATTCAGGGCGGAAAGCAAACCATTGATCTAATTCAAGAGTGGTTTCAATTACCTGAAAATCATCATCTGGATCAAAGGTGATGAACTTCAAAGGATCGGTTACATGCTCGCGCTGAAAGATAGAATCGTTGGCAAACTTCTGGTAGAAATCCAGAAAATCTACAGGGTCTTTCTCCTGGGTAAACTGCTCGTTGGTAATATTACACAAAAGCCACATGCCACGACCCTGATAACGCTGGAAGTCATAGCGCTTGGCCAGTCGGTTATCCAGATTGAGGTATTCCACACGCACATTTACCAAGGCTGTATCCTTTTCTAACTGCTGTTCCTGTTCCTGGTTATAAAGAATAGTGTAGTAGTCTCGATTGGCAAACAGAGGGTCGTAGGTCCACTCCTTACGGCGAATCTTAGTGGTTTCGCCATTGTTTACAATAGAAAGGGGAAAACTGATGCGCGCTAACTGAACTTTCTCATTCTGAGAGAAATCAAAGATAAAATCATCGAAAAGTTCATCGGCATTAACGGGTAAAACCTCCTCTGCCTCCTTGATATTGAGGGTATCGGCCACCAGCGTGTCTATAGCAGCCACACTATCCTGAACGGCAACCTCGGTCTTCTTGCCAGAGCAGGCAGCCAGAATCATCAGGGCACCTAATGCCCAAACCCAATTTTTCATTTATACTAGCTTGAAAAGTGTTGCAAAATTACATCTTTATTTCCTAATATGCGCTATTATTGCAATTATTTGTTTAACTTTGCGCAGAAATTTTGAAGTAAATAAAATATGATTGAGAAAATTCAGCAGCTTCTGACCGAGATTGAAGGCCTGACTGCCAATAATGCAGAAGAATTGGAAGCCCTTCGCATCAAATACCTGAGCAAGAAGGGTGTGATTACCTCATTGATGAATGATTTCCGCCAGGTTCCTCCCGAGCAGAAGAAGGAAGTTGGTATCAAGATCAACGAGCTAAAGAACAAGGCACAAGAACGTATCAATAGCCTGAAGGAGCAGTTTGAAACCTCGGACAATGGTGCAGATGAGGTAGATATGACCCGTACCGCCTATCCTGTGGCACTAGGTACACGCCACCCTCTTACCATCGTAAAGAACGAAATCATTGATATTTTCTCACGTTTGGGCTTTACCCTGGCAGATGGTCCTGAAGTAGAAGATGACTGGCATGTTTTCTCTGCCATGAACTTTGCCGAAGATCACCCAGCACGCGACATGCAGGATACTTTCTTTGTTGAAAGTCACCCAGATATTATTCTTCGTACCCACACTTCTTCTGTGCAGGCACGCGTAATGGAGCACAGCAAGCCACCTATCCGCGTTATCTGTCCAGGACGTGTTTACCGTAACGAGGCTATCAGCGCACGTGCACACTGTTTCTTCCATCAGGTAGAGGCGCTGTATGTAGACAAGAACGTAAGCTTTACCGACCTGAAGCAGGCATTGCTGCTCTTTGCCAAGGAGATGTTTGGCGAGGAAACACAGATTCGCTTGCGTCCAAGTTACTTCCCATTCACAGAACCAAGCGCCGAGATGGACATCAGCTGCCACCTGTGCGGCGGAAAGGGTTGCTCTTTCTGTAAGGGTACCGGATGGGTTGAAATCCTGGGTTGCGGTATGGTAGATCCAAACGTTCTGGAACTGAACGGCATCAACAGCAAGGAATACAGCGGTTGGGCACTGGGTATGGGTGTAGAGCGCATTACCAACCTGAAGTATCAGGTAAAGGACTTGCGTATGTTCTCTGAGAATGATACCCGCTTCCTGAAAGAATTTGAATCAGCAAACTAACATGAAAAACCTACTTACTGCACTATTACTGCTGTTTGCCATGACAGCAAGTGCAAAGATTACATTGCCTTCTGTTGTGGGCAATGATATGGTGCTGCAGCAGCAGAGCGAAGCTCGCATCTGGGGAAAGGCTACAGCTAACGTTGATGTAGTAGTAACCACCTCTTGGCAGGAAGGTTCTGTGCATACCAAGGCTGACAAGAACGGCAATTGGGAAGTAAAGGTGCAGACTCCTGCAGCCTCTTTTGCAGAACAGACACTGACTATCGTTGACATGAAGGACATGCAAGGCGTTACCCTTACTGGTATCCTGATTGGTGAGGTATGGCTGGCCAGCGGACAGAGCAACATGGAAATGCCTCTGCGTGGTTTTGACGGATGTGGCGTAAAGAATGGCGTGAGCGATGCCATGCATGCCATGAAGAATAGTCCATACGTGCGTATGTTTACCGTAAAGAAGCGCGACGACGCCCTTACTCCACAAGAGGACTGCGAGGGAGCATGGCAAAAGCCATTGGCAAAGAATGCCCTATGGTTCAGTGCTACTGCCTATTACTTTGCCAACGCACTGAGTGACGCACTACCAGTACCTGTGGGCATTGTAAACGCATCATACGGCGGCACAGGCATCGAGGGTTGGATGAGCAAGGAAATCCTAAGGAACGACCCTAAGGTGAATCTGGATGAAAAGGCTATCTTGGCACGCGGTGCTTTGGAT
>JAGHTY010000207.1 GCA_018065125.1 Candidatus Minthousia equi | reverse complement strand
CCCAGCACGTTCAGTATTGACGACGCTTTTGTCTTTGTAAAAAACTTCATATGACGACTTGCTTTATTCTGACTTAAGATTATTTACCGGATTCTCCTTTGCAGCCTTGGCAATACGCAATGCTATAACAGCAAAGGTAAGTACTGCAACAATAGCAAATGCTGCCAAATACACCCAGAAAGGAACATCAATCTGAGAAGAGAACTGCTGCAGCCATTGTTCTGTTACGATATGTGCAATAGGTGTTGAAATAAGGCATGCTGTAAGAATAATCCAGATGTACTGCCTGCAGAACAAACCAATAATACCCAGTTCATCTGCACCAAGCACCTTACGCACAGCAGTTTCGTGGCGGCGATGCTCTGTCTCGAAGAGGACAATACCAAACACACCCATCAAGGCAATGATAATGGCAATGAGCGAGAAAAGACCGAAAATCTGCGACTGGCGCATAAAACGTGCATATCGCTCGGTCATCTCTGTATCAACTGTCCATGCATTCATTTCCTCATCCAATTGATATACATCCACGATAGCCTGTTTCAACTGTGAACTAATAGTCTTTGGATCAACATTTGGTTCTGTGCGAACAATCAAACACCACAGGTATTGATAGTCATTACCTACATTGGTATATGCCTCTATACCATTCTCTGTTTTATCTGTAGCGGGTTTGCTATTGGTATTGACGCAGAATCCTGTCAATTTGTAATCATTGGCTGTCGAGATAATCTCTTGTATTTTCTGGTCATCACCAAAATCCTTCATAGCGTCTTCAACAATCAGAGATCCAACGTTACTATCAGTAAAAACCTCACCCGAGATGAGCGGAATGCCCACCACGTCAAGATAGTTTGGCAAAACCCTACGAACCTTAAGGGTAAGCGAAATACCATCCTTTACGATTTCATGCGTCATGCCTGCATTACCAGTAACCTGATTACTTGAGGCTGTAACCGCTTTCACTCCTGCTATTCCCTCTACCCTTGACTTGATTTCTGGCTTATAATAAGGAATTCCCGCCACAAAAAGGTTTTCCTTGTCGAAACCAAGTTGCTGTGAGGTCATGTGGCGATACTGCATAAAGAAAACAGCTGATATAATCATCATCACCACAGCAGTTGCCAACTGGAAGGTAATCAAAACCTTTCTTAATACTACACCAGCACGACTGCGAGAGAAACCACTCTTCACACCCACAGCAGCATTGATACGAGTAACATACAAGGCAGGGAACAATGCAGATAAAACTGCAAACACTACCGAAACAAGTATCAAGACTACGAAAGCAAGCAGATTCTGCTGAAAGCCTATGCTGCCATCTGTGAGTTCATTAATCGAACTCTTTGAGATGGCTAATATCAAGATACATGCAAGTATAATAGCCACACTTACATAGATTAGCGCCTCCTTGACAAACTTCCAGATGAGAGATGTACGTGATGCTCCAAACACCTTGCGGATATTCACCGAACGCATCTTCTCTGGCACCAACGCCACAAAGAAATTCACAAAGTTGATGAAAGCAATAATGACAATCAAAAGAGCAATACCTATCATTTCAAATACAGTAGATCTTGAAGCACGGCGCTTGACATCATCCTGAACATCCGAGAAATGTAAATCAGTTAATGGTACCAATTTGAACTCCTGCATGCGCTGCTGGATGAAATCTTCACCATAATTAGTATCATGCTGCTGATTGTATTTTTCAACTAGGTTCTTCCATGATTCATACACATTCTTACGCAGAATATATAGGAACTTTTCTGTATCGTCTGCATTTTCCAGCGAAACAACACCATTATAGTTGAAATTACCATCGGTTGTAGCAAGAATTTCTTTCTCCTCGTTTATCAGCACATCACATTCACCAAGGTCTGAGTTGGCAGGATAAGACTTGAAGATACCAGTGACAGTAACTGCAACCTTCTTCTGTTCATCTGTATCGAATACATAAATCATATCTCCTGAAGCCACAGACATGGTCTCGGCCACCTTATCAGAGATTGCCACATCACCATCTGCCTCTGGGTACTTACCTGATATGAACTCCAAGCCTAACACCTCGGCTGCCTGATGGGTGAAATAATGAGAGTTGAAGTGATACAGGTCGGTACCATCCTTGCCTCCATATACTTTATTGCCTAGTTCCATCAAGTTGAAATAACCAACCTTAGCACCTGGCATAGCATCTGCCGTCTTTATGCTTGCTTGTATCGGAGAACGAGAAATCCATCCATCTTGAAACCGCGAACAGATCATATACTTCTTGTCCGCATCCTTTATGCTTTGGTTAAACGTAACATCATACATCACCTGCGACATAATTACATAGAATGCCGTAAAGGCAATGGTCATGCCAAGGATGTTCAGTATGGGCGAAGCCTTTGTCTTTGAAAACTTATTCATTGCAGCTTTTTATTTTAATATCAAAATATCGTTATCACCAAAACTTTCATAACCTGACGAGATGACTCTTTCTCCAGGATTCAATCCCTCAAGCACCTCATAATACTGAGGATTCTGTCGGCCTATCTTTATCTCTCGCCTTACAGCCTTATCGCCGTCTTTATCTACAACATATATCCACTTGCCACCTGTCTTCTGATAGAAACTGCCACGAGGAATAAGGATGGCCTCGACAGGTGAACCAAGCTGAAGATTCAGATAATACGTCTGGCCACTTCGGATATTCAAAGGCACTTTATCACCAAACTTGAAATCGGCCTTGAACTTACCATCACGCACTTCAGGATATACCTTCCTGAGCGAGACAGAATATTCTTCTTTCTGTCGTTCCATTCCTGCATTAAGTCCTGGCACCACCCTATCTATATAATGCTCGTCAATCTGAGCCTCGATCTTGTAGCTGCTCATGTCACTAATCTGACCAATCTTTGTTCCTGCAGCGATGTTTTCTCCCAATACAGCATCTAGTAATCCCAGTTGTCCGTCGATAGGTGCCTTTATGGTAAGGTTATCTTTTCTTCGGCGAATCATCTGCATGTTCAGTTGCATGTTTTCCAGGCTCTCACGCATTCGTTCTACCTGCGTGCTGCGGTAAAGACTATCCTGCACTTCTTTCTCCTTTATCAGGTGCAGTTTCTCTAAGGCAAGGTCGTAATCCTCCTTTGCTTTCAGGTATTCTTCCTTTGCTATCAGCTTTTCCTGATATAGTTCTTTTTGCTGCTCGTATGCACGTTTCAGTCTGCGAACATTCGAATTGAATTCTACTTTCTGCTGACGCACATTTAAACGGTCTTGCTCCATCTGTATCTGTGTGTTGCGAAGGATGTTTTCCTTCTCTGCCAGTTCTGCCTCTGAATTAAGTATCTGCAGGTCAAGTCCATCGTTTGACAAACGCAAGATTTCATCACCCTTCTTAACTTGGGTACCTTCTTCTATCATTATCTCTTCAACCCTTCCGCCCTCAACAGGACTTATCTGTATGGTTACCATAGGCTGAACCGTGCCACTAATGCGCACGTAGTCGTTGAATTCTCCACGTGTTACTTCGCTTACCGTAATGGTTTCGGAACTGATTCTTTGCGTGCTATGCCTTGGCATGGCAATAACATATATCACCAGCAGCAAAAGTACTCCTCCTGCCCACCATGGCAATGCACGTTTAGTGAAAACGGCACGCCATCCTTTTTTCTTTTCTAATATCTTGTCCATAATAAATCACTAATCTCTAATCACTAATCTTGATTAATGTATGCTTCTCCATTATAATACCGCACTACGGCATCCTTCAGTTTCCATTTCAGAAGACTGTTCAGGCGTTCGGCTTTTGCATTCAGATAGGTTTGCGATGCCGTTTGGTATTCTATTGCCGAGATTAATCCCAGTTCATACTGCTTAAGGCTAAGGTTGAATGCTTCTTCCTGCACATTACTCAATTTGTCTGCCTGGTAGAACGAAGCCTGTGCACCATCCCTATCTGCCACGGCACGATATACTTCGTTTTCTATGTCGCGCATCTTCTGGTCGTAGTTTGCCATGGCACGTGTAACATCATGCTTACGCTGGCTTACTCTTGTGCGCCGTTCAAACCTGTCGAAGATTGGGATACTCAGTTGTAACTGAATGTATTCACCAGCATTGTTCTTGAACTGATCTTTAAAAGGAATCTTTTTATAGTTGTTGTTTCCTGGATAGGTATAATAAGAGGTTGACCATCCCGCATATAGTCCTAAGGTAGGAGAATAGGCACCACGTGCCGATTTCAGATTTATCTCGGCATTCTTCAGGTTTAGCTGTGCAATACGTGCCGATGGTTGTGTGGCTTTTGCTGTGAGAATCAGGTCATCGGTAGCCACAAGCATGCTTGCTGGTTCCTTGGTTTCGGGATCAATGAGCAGTTCTTCGGTCATGGGCCAGAACATCACATCTTTCAGGGTAATGAAGGCATCCTCCTTCATGTTGGCAGTATTGATAAACTGATATCGTTTCTGCGCCAGTTCACTTTCCATCTGTACCACATCAGCATGTCCTTTTCTACCCAGCTGCTCTTCTCGTCTTGCTCTCTCTAATGCTTTTTCCGAAGTTTCAACCTGTTTTTCAAGTACCGCCTCTAGTTGATGATAATAAGCGTAATTATAGAAGGCTTCCATGGTAGCCAGGCAAATCTGGTCTCTTGTCTCTTCTTCCTTACTTACCCCCAACTTCTGCGTTGTCTTGGCAATACGCAGGTTGTTGATTGCCCTAAAACCATCGAACAATGTTATTCCTGCCGAAAGCGAATATCCGTTATGAAAGGTAGTTACAGTATTATAGGTATTGGTTTCGGGGTCGAGGTTACGGCCATACTGATTGTAGATATTTGTCTGCGCCTGAACGGATGGCGTAAATACCTGCATAATGGCCTCGCGCCTTAAAATGCGTTCATCCTCTCTATCGGCTTGCGATATTCTCATCTTTGTAGAATTGCTGATGGCATATTCCATGCATTGGCGCAATGTCATGCGTGTTTGCGCCAGCATGGTTTCTGCCCCCAGCATCCACAATGCCATAATTGTAAACTTGCAATAGTTCATATCTGTTTTACATCTTTTTGCATAAACTATTGCATTAAGCGTGCCAAAGCAAGGGTTCTTCTAATAATCAGCAGTTTATAAATTAGCCCCACGCTTTAACCTGTTAAGTATCTTTACACCTGTGTAAAGGTGCTTTACACATAGTAAAAGTAATAAGCAGTATAGCCCCATTTACAACCAAATGTTATAGCCATAAAATTTACAGCCATAAAATTCCATGTAAGGATGCTCTATAAGATAAGTTAAGATATAAATTTTAGAAAAATGCAAAAACACCTCTCACCTCTCACCTTTGTGTACGAAGTCCTTTATTCATCGATGTTTCATGATTAGCTTAAAGGGTGAGAGGTGGGTTAGAGGTTAAAAACAATCTCTCACCCTTGAAAAGCCCATGAACACAGCCTTGGTGAGAGGTGAGAGGTAAAATCGTGTTTTTTATGTTTTTTTTGAGCTTCCTAAATATCGAAAATCGGAAATATATCAAATATGCGTTCCGTGGGCAGAGGAATATTGTTACATCCGCAGCGGAATGAAATTCCGTAGGCATGTTGTTGACTTAGACTTTTTTCTCATTGAACACCTGTGTTCGTCATACAACCTTCGATTCTATAAGCGACCCTGAATCGAGGATTATTCGAACCTCAATCGAACACCAATCGAGCCTACGCATGAACTTGTTGTTACGCATGGGATACTGTGCCACGACAAAACCGTCAAACATGGATAAGTATATTTAGACATTCCAAAATTAAACACATAAAGTTTTTCTATCTATTTTATTAACTTTAAGAAAGAAAGTGTATATTTGCAGAACTTATTGGAATTTATGGAAGCGTTATGCTTTCTTTGTAGTTTGAAAACCTGAGAAACTTTCAAGACGAGATACAAAGAATGTCATGATGGCTCCCTGCGCATATAGCGTGGGCTGCTATCCTCATATCTGTATCTCAGGGTTTTCTCAGGACCTTCAAACTACGATGTGGTGGCATATCAGCACCACGCTTCTATATTATATACACCTAGGTGCTGGATATAAATATAATTATGGCATGGAATTATCGTAAACGCATCAAAATTGCACCAGGGTTACACGTTAATGTAAGCAAGGGGGGTATCAGTACTTCTGTTGGCGTTAGAGGTGCAAGTATGACATTTGGGCAAAAAGGTACTTATGTAAACACAGGTATCCCTGGTACTGGGTTCTATAGTAGAAAAAAGATAGACGGACATAAAAACGCAAGTCCATTAGTTAATACACAAAGCATAGATAAACAAAGAGCCCAAAACTCTCCTTCCGCTTATGTCGTTGGTATTATAGGATGCTTATTAGCTATGGCATTATTTATTTTTCTAGCGGTAAAAGGTACATACATCTGCTTTATTCCTGCCATAATATTTATGTATCTTTTGTTATCGCAATTATCAGAATACTTTTATTGGTATGGTAATGGTGAGAACTCTATAAGCAAGAAAACTCCTCAATACTTGGTGGATGCAAAATCCGCATTTGCATCATGCAAAGAAGACAGCACAAAGAAACTGATTCTAAATTCATTCATAAAATGCTGTGAATTAGCTGATGAAATTGAAGATGAGGAAGGTATAGTTTCCAACTTAAAGCAGAAAATAGAGATAGATAGGAAAGAAAAATATAAAGACATACTGGCAGAACATGAGAGTAAGCTACAAACAGCGCGAAATCTCATTGAAGCAAGTCAGTATAATGCCGATGCCAGTCTAAATGATGATTCACGAGAAAGATTTGAGCACATTTGTGAAAGATTTGAAACTTTATTAACCTCCGAGCGTATCTGGAATGTATATAATAAAGTTTCAAACAATCAGACTAAAGCTTCTGCTATAAATCTTGTTGAGAGAAAAGAAGCATCTGTTTATGTTGGTGTTTTTAACTTTATTCATTCCGACTACGACATTCCTGTTTTTGATGATGGCTGTTACAAAATATACCTTTATCCATGTTTCATTATTGTTGCAAAAAATACGTCGGATTTTTCTGTATATAACTATGATGAAATTAATATTTCATACAAAAGTACACGCTTTCAGGAAAAAGACATCCGTCCTTTTGACTCCAATTTACTTGGGACAACATGGACTTATGTCAATAAAAATGGAGGCCCCGATAAGAGATTTGCATACAATCCCCAACTCTTAATATTTGAATATGGAGAGATTAAGTTTTCTTGTTATAAGAATCCATTGAAACTATTCTCTACAACATTTCTGTTTAGCAACTCAAAGGCCGCAGAAAATTTCACAGGTTCATTAGAAGAATACAACAATGTAGTTCCAAGAAATTCAATCAATAGTAAATTTGATAAAATAATATTGGATGATATAAAAACAGAGAATCAACAAGAAGAAAACATCAGGGATAAAGACGAAAATAATAAACCCACCATTTTAGTACCCATACTTACAAAAGAACGGTTTGATCTTATGCAAACAGAAGCCAGATCGTTATGTGGATTCCTGAAGTCTGCAACAAGAAAACATGAAGTAAGAAAAGAAATAGACAGAATGATGTCCTTAACCAATAAAGACGGATCTCCATGGCCTTTAGATGACAAAATAACCTTTACAATGTTAATGGATAGCTATCGATGCTATTCAGACCTAGGATATAAACTTAATAGTGGAAATGCTGAAGAAATAGGTTTGTTACTTTTTGCAAACAATATATCATCACCTGATTTCATTTTAGACTATTCTAGATTGACAGATTATCGTGACAAAGTTGCGCCTAATACCCGAAAACTTTTTGATCACTTTATAAAAAATAAAAATAACAGTCCTATCCCATTTGGACAATTTTTCCTACAACACGCATTTCAATATGTTGACAAGAACTTAATGTCACAGTATATGGTACACCTTTATCGTTTTGCTTCTGCCATTGCAAAAGCAGATGGTACAATTGATGCACGAGAAAGTGAAATCCTTGCTAACTTGATGAAAGCAAAAGATCTAACAACAGATGGCAAACCTTTGGCAACAATTAAAGATACAGATTGGACAGGTAAAACAAAGAATACCCTTTCGGGATATGACCCAATTATAGAAGATGTTGCTAAAGTTATAGTAGAGAAAAAATGTATTAGCACCAGTTTTGTACAAAGAAATTTTTGCATCGGTTATAATAGAGCAAGTAGAATAATAGACCAGTTAGAAAATCTTGGTATAATAAAAAGATGTGAAGACAAATTATTTCCTCAACTAATGGTAAACACGATTGAAGAAGTGGAAAAAATATTCAATGCAACCAGAAATCCTTCTGAAGTAAAAGAAGATGTAATTCAGCCTGAAATAATACCATCTAATTCTCAAAATGAACTTCAGGAATTAATCGGTTTGCACCTAGTAAAAGAAGAAGTAAACAGATTAATCAATTTTATCAAAATACAGCAAACCAGAAAGAAGAATGGTCTTAAAACAACACCAATCTCATATCACTGTGTATTTACAGGTAATCCAGGAACAGGCAAAACTACTGTTGCACGTATTATTGCAAACATTTATCAAGACCTTGGTATTCTAAAGAAAGGCCATTTGGTAGAGACGGACAGATCTGGACTTGTTGCAGAATATGTGGGACAAACAGCAGTCAAGACCAACAAAATAATTGATTCTGCCTTAGATGGTGTTCTTTTTATTGACGAGGCTTATTCTTTAGTGCAGGGCAGTAACAATGATTATGGAATGGAAGCCATATCTACATTGTTGAAACGAATGGAAGATGACCGTGACAAACTAGTAGTTATACTTGCTGGTTATTCGAACGAAATGAAGGATTTCATTAATTCCAACCCTGGATTACAGTCAAGATTCAATAGATATATTCATTTCATAGATTATTCAGAAGATGAATTAGTTGAAATTTTCAAACTTAGTTTATCTAAACATGAATATACCATAAAGAATGAAGCTATTGATGTATTACATTGTGTCATCAGGAATGCTATTGAACATAAAGACAAGAATTTCGGCAATGGACGTTATGTTCGCAATTTATTTGAAAAAACTATTGAGAACCAAGCATCACGTTTGGCCTCTGAACCAAACTTGACCAAAGACACTTTATCAGAAATCCTACCAGACGATATTTCCACAAAATAAAAAGCAATTACAGAATGGCAAAACAAGTACTCTATAGTATATTGGAAGGAGAAACAGGTATCGGAGCAAAGATATATAATATCTCAACTTTTATTGTAGTTATTATTAGTTTGCTCCCATTGATGTGTATGGAAAGTCAACCTTGGTTTACTACGATTGAAATAGCAACAACCATATTATTTGTTATTGACTATCTTGCAAGATGGTATATAGCAGACCTAACAATCAACAAAAGTACACGTTCTTATATGGAATACCCCTTTCATATAATGGCAATAATAGACGTGCTTTCCATACTTCCTGCAATTAGCCTTATAAACCCTGCTTACAAAGTATTTCGTTGCATAAGGTTAATAAAAATCTTTAGAGTCTTCAAATTGCTTCGACTGTCAAGGTCTATTGTATTGTTTTTTAATATTCTAAAGTTAGAAAGAAGAATACTATTTTCCGTATTGCTAATCGCTCTACTTTACATTTTTGTTACAGCATTGATAATGTTTAATGTTGAGCCTAAAATAAACCCAGAGACAGGAGCAAAAACATTTACTTCTTTCTTTGATGCAATATACTGGGCAACCGTTACACTTACAACTGTTGGCTATGGAGACCTTTGCCCCGTAACAGATATTGGTAGATGTATTAGCATGATTTCATCCTTGTTTGGCGTTGCCGTTATTGCTTTACCATCAGGTGTTATTACAGCTCGTTATCTAGACGAATTAAGAGAAGCAAGAAAGGAACATTCCAACAAAAAAGCAAAAAAGGGAGACTGATAAAACGGGAATTTATATCGCAATTCCTACTTGAGTTAAGGATAATCCTAAGTAAAGTATCAGTATTTTGATAATCCGTTATTGAATCGTTGCAACCTCTCATTCTTTGTTTTAGCTATTGATAATTTTCATTCAAAAATACAGAAACATTTTGTAGGTATTAAATAAAAACGTACTTTTGCAAAAACATCACACATATAGACTATTATGAGCAAATATCAAACAGACGTATTAGAATATATTGTTTGCTGTGTAGGAGCATTCGCAGAACGTTTCTCGCTCACGAATGGTCAGGCTTATAGGTATTTGCAAAAACACCAAGGATTGGCGTACCTTCAGAAGCACTACAACACTGTGCATACTTTCTCTATTGAAGATGCTGTTGAAGATTGTGCGCATATATGCTTGCGAAATGGAGGCGCATTGATACTATGAGACTATATCATGGCTCAAATACTGAGATTGATGCCATTGACCTAACACGAGGAAGACGAGGCAAAGATTTTGGACAAGGATTTTATCTTAGCGCAAACCTTCAGCAGGCTCGTGAAATGGCAGACACAGTTGTTGACCGTGAAGGAGAAGGTACTCCTATTGTTACAGAATTTGAATTTGACGATTCACTTATTACATCTGGAACCTTGGACGTCAAAATCTTCCAACATTACAACCTTGAGTGGTCACGCTTCGTAAGAGCTAACAGACGCAACAAAACAGAAATGCCCTTGCATAACCATGACATTGTATATGGTCCTATTGCAGATGACACCATAGCTAAGCAAATGCGTCTTCTTGACATGGAGTACATTGATGAAGAACGCTTCATGCAAGAGATTCAATACAAAGAAGAAACTTTCCAGTATTTTTTTGGATCAAAAAAAGCAATAGCTCACCTTATTAAAATCGGGATACTATGAAACAACGTACAAAGGAAGAGCAACATCGTCAAGACAAACAGTTTTTGGTAGAATGCTTAACTACCGACCTTGCAAAAATACTCATTGAGGATTATGGCTACACTTTGGAATCAGCCCTTGACACACTATATAAGTCGCGTACCTACGAAAAGATTGAACGAGAATCAACAGGCCTTTATTTCCAAAGTTCTATCTATGTAATGGATTATCTCAAGGAGGAACTTTCTCTGTGATTAAAAACTATTTATAGGAATTTCTTTCGCAGCATCATTACACTATGTGCATAGCCTTGCTGCATGAGTTGAAGCGTATTCTTATATTCCAGAAGCAGTTCGGGATAAAATGAACATTGGCGATAGGCCAGCTTTATACACAGCGATTGCACACCTGCCGACTCCCATGGCTGATACATGTGCTCCAGACAGAAATCAAGGAAATCAGTACGCAAGGTTTCGGCAGCGAAAAAACCATGTGTATTATCGTACTGCTCTATCACATTTAGCAACAAACGCCTTAACGACTGGTTTTGTGTAGCAATAATAATATCAATAATCTGATTGAGCCAAGGTGTTACCAATAGCAACTGCTGCGCAGTAAAATGTGTCATTACCCATGCAGCATTCCTGCTCTTGATAGGATCTTCTGAGGTGATAATAGCAATCAGGTCATTCAATTCCTCTGACGAATGAATGGCGCTGGCACTTGCCTTAATATCAGCTATCCCTATTCTATGACCTTCAGTATCCCGCATCTGACTTTACTCATGACTAATGAACTAATCCTCTTTAGGATATCCCCAGTCCTTTAGGTTTGGTTTTGATTCCAGACGCTTTTCCATATCATCAGGAAGGGCGGTAAAGAAATCAAGACCAGTAATACGTTCTACCTCATCAACAGAACGAACAGCATGTGAGATACGCTGACGCTGGTCGTTATTCTGATAAATGAAGCCTATAGCTTTTTCATGTCCTGGTTTCATGGATAAAATACAACGGAAGAAACCTTCAGGTACTGCTACATTATGCTTTCCTATGCGTTTAGGGTTCTTTCCCATGATTGGGCCAACTACCACATATATACCCTTTTCACGACGAGCCCAAGTTCTGCATTGCTTTTCAAGGGTGTTCCATGAATTAGCATTTAAGGTATGGTTCTGAGGGCAGATATTAGTCATGTAGAAAGTCTCTTTCTTGGCTTTCCTGTTGTTATTGAAATCACCGGCTGGTGCCATATGACCACGATCATAACCCGAACGACTGTAGTCGAAGGTACTTACACGATGCTTCTCGTCTATTTCAAAATCCTGATAAAACTCTGGTTCACGACCCACATCACCATTCAAATCATAGTTGGTAAGGTAATATGCCACCCAGTTTGGTTCACCCCACTCCTTGTTATAAGAGATGGTCATTTGCGAACGATGCAGAATCTGTTCACCACTGTTCTTGCGCAAGGCAGGAAGAGAAAAATCGATTCCCTGAGGAACAGTTGCAATGTTCATTGCCTCAGGCGTTGCCACTGACTCTTCTACCATCACAGAATCTACTGATGCAGTTTCTGTGTTAGAAGTTTGGGCATTTGCCTGCTTCAAAATAGGAATAGCTGCCACGACTAAACAGATGGCAACAACCAAAAGAGTATATAAACGTTGTTTGTTCTTCATTTCTTAAATTATATAATAGTGAATTAGGGATCAGAGATTATATCTTTTAAACTTTTAAACTTTTAAACCTTTAAACTTTTAAACCTTTAAACTTTTAAACCTTTTTTAAATCCCGATGCGCAAACCAAGATGCTAGGATGGTACCCGAAATAGAGTGCCAAGCACAACTTACGGCACAAGGAATAACAGCCAAAGGACAGGTAGCAAGAAAGAACTTGCTTGCTAGTACTGTAGCCAATCCCGCATTCTGCATACCAACCTCAATAGAGATGGTGCGGTTCTTTGCCTTATTAAAGTGGAACAACCTACCTACAGAATAACCCAACAGGTAGCCTAGGGAATTATGACAGAACACAATGGCCAAAACGCCCAGGAAGAAAGTAAATCCTTCTTGCAACAGTTGATCGTGAACGGCAGCTACAACACCACCTACAATGCATGCCAAGCCCAGTACACTGAATGCTGGCATAACTGCCTGTGTCTTTATGAAAGCTGATTTCTTGCCCCAGAACATATTACAGAAGAAACCTATCCCAACAGGAATGATGGTTACAATCAGAATATTCAGGAACATTCCCACGGCATCCACATCAACTTGTTCGCCTGCAAGAAACAGAACGAGCAAAGGTGTTACAACAGGCGCCAGCAAAGTAGAAACTGTTGTCATTCCAACAGAGAAAGCCACATCACCTTTACACAAGAACGACATGATATTACTACTTACTCCACCTGGACAGCAACCCACCAGGATGATACCCACGACGATACTCTTATCTATTGGAATGATTTGTCCTAACCCCACGGTAAGTGTGTAGGCAATAAGTGGCATTAGAGTAAACTGGGCAAGGGTACCTATCAAAATATCGAAAGGACGAGAAGCCAACACCCTCATGTCGTGCGTGGTAAGTGTAAGTCCCATGGTAAGCATAATGAAACCCAAGATACTGGTCTGCGTGTTTCCTTTTACCCACGTAAACAATGGAGGACAGATATAGGTAAGCACAGCTATTCCAATAATGAAATAGCTTGTGTAGTGCGATAGCCATCCGGCCAAAGTCTGTAGTGCCTTATACATAGATTAATCCTTTCTTTTCCATATTGTTGCCACCTTCTGACGAATAGCCCAAAGGTTAAGCAAACTTACTACAACAAAGATGCCCACACCCACCATTACGGCAGTACTGATACCACCAATGAGCAAATCTGGATACAAAGCCTGTAACAATTGCAAATATTGAGCACGAACTACCACCAGTAATACAATAGCAATAATCAGTACCAATACGTTAAGGCCTAAGGTAAGCAACTGGTATGGCATAGCTACCCTTGCCGGACTATAGCCAATAAGTAGCAGATTCTCAAGTTTGGTAGTGTTTTTCTGTACCAACAAGTAAACACTAAGCATCAAGATATACAATGCCAGTATTGTAATAAGAACTCCCACTGCCATGACAATCATAACAATGATTTTCAGGAACCAGGTTGTTTTTCCTTGCTCTAGTTTGTCGTCCTCTGTCTCGTATTTTTTCTCCTTGAAATACTTGGCTATAGCATCATCTGTAGGGTTATATACCTCGAGAATCAAGCGTGATGGCTGAGCAGGATTTCCCGTTCCATATTCCTGATTAGCCCACTCCATGAAAGATTGTGGTACCAAGATGGTATTCAGTCTATTGCTAAAGCCCACGATATTTCCTTCATAATGCGCACGATTTGCCACACCACGAATATCAATGCCCAAGGTAATCATACTGATGACTCCCTCGGAAATCTTAGGTAATCCTCGCGTTTGTGCAAAACCGAAGTTATACAAGTTCAGGTAGTTTCTTGGCAAGATGATAGGAATGCTTTCCTGCCCTGGAGTGAAACTCCACTGACTGGAATTGAAATCCACATATTCATCCTCCACACTCTCAAAGAACATCTCTGTAGTGAATGCCACGCCCAAATCCTTCATACCCATAGTAGCAGACACCTGGAAGTCGGATGGCTGGAAACTACCCACAGACTTGGCAAAAGGTTGTTCCTTCAAATCCTTTACATCCTTGCGAGAGAAAGCACTGCTCTTACCAAAGGTTGAGGCTGTACTTACCTGCTTTGTCACCACAATATAATCTTTCTTCATGAAGCTTTCGCGTGAAGAGAAGATTGACGAAACGTCCTGATAGAATTGTACACCCAGCAGAATTATCAGCATGCCGATGAGGTTGGCCAAGGTAAAACCAGCAAACTGCCCAATGCTAATGTGCTGACGCAAAAGTTTCCAAACCAACTTCATAACTTCAATACCCTTTCGTAATTCAAATCAATATGTTTGCCAATACTGGTAACTATCACACCTGCACCTTGCTTCTTTGCCTCGGTCATCATGATTTGTCCCATTATATTAGAGTTCCCTTCATCAAGGTGACTCACAGGTTCATCAGCAAAGATAAAGTCGAAAGGCTGACAAAGAGCACGAATCATGGCTACACGCTGCTGCTGACCAAAACTCATACGGCCAATCTTTGCCTGTAGCTTATCGGCAATGCCTAGCATATCGAACCACTCTTCTATCTGCTTATCGGTTTGATAACCGGTTAGCTTATTCTTAATCTGTACATTTTCCAAGGCAGTTAACTCTGGGAAAAGACGTAACTCCTGCCAAAGGATGCTGAGTGAACGCTTACGCAGTTCTACCCACTGGTGCACCTTAAGGGTATTGATGTCTTTTCCATCAAAGGTTATCTGCCCAGAGAAATCTTCTCTGTAGCCAAAGATGTAGCTGCACAGGGATGATTTTCCTGTACCCGAAGCAGCCTCAACCAAGTAAAGCTTTCCTTTTTCAAGAGTGAGATTCTGCAACCAAACGTCGCTCTTCATAGAAGTGCGACGTTCTTCAAAAACCTTTGGCAAAGCTTCTATCAAATGAATGTTTTGCATGTATCAATAAAGAACTTCAAGAAGTTGTCTTCAGAGTTAACTCTCAGTTCCACCTTGAACTCCAATGGTGAAGTCAACTTCATCACCAAGTCCTTGGTTAAACCAGTAAGCATACGAGCCATCGTCAAATATCCTTCATTACCATTATTGACAGGAACCAACTTAACTGCCTTTGGCAGATCAATCCAAATATAACTATAGCTTTCCTTTATTTCCTTTGCCAACTCATTCAACTTAGTATTGCCACTCTTTGTTGAAGCCTTTGCCTTCAGTTCCTCGGAATTGGTAACATACAATTCCTTACCTGTAGTACCCATGACAATACCTTCCATGGCAACCTCATTATTGGCAGGATTAAATGATGCACCCAGTTCCTGAGTGTCCCAACGAGAAGGATCGCTGAATACCTCCGACCCCTTTGGCATCTGTGCCATTACCAAGAATTGTGGGGCTTCCTCAACATTTGCCATGGTAACAAAACCGCTCATATCACCATTGATGCCCTTTAGGATATCCATGATTGGCATGATCTGGTTAGCCATAGTCAGAGCAATGCCAAGCTGAGGATTCTGCTTCATCATTGTATCCAGGTAATCCTCACCTACGATACCCTGAGCAATGAATCCAAGCGCATTCTCTGGTACGTTTGGCAGATAAGTGCCAGAAACCTTGCTGATCATCTTCGTCATTTTCTCTTCCAGTTCCTTCTGCACCTTCTCTTTCTCAGAGTAAAGGTTGAATTTGGCAGCCAATTTACCTTTCTCACAATTCAACGACATCATAACAGAATAATCCTCAAGGTCTACATCCACTGGCACGTTCTTGGTTGCTGCTTCTGGAAGATTGCTCAAATCCATTGTTACAACAAAGTCTTCCTCGCTCTTTTCTAAACGCTTGAAACCTTCTGTTGAGGCATAGCTTTTTTCGTTGTCTTGTTCAATCTGGTTACGCAAACGCTGACGGAAAGGTTTGTCATCGCCATAGAAATTGCTACCTACCAAGGTAGTTCCATTGTAAACAACCAAGAAATTATCCAAAGCAACATAGTTATAGTCGCCTTCTGTTTCAAGTTTCAGTCCCTTGTCTTTCTCGGCTAGTTTCTTCAAGACATTGGTAAGTTTGTCTTCATCAATGACAGGAAGTACCACACCCATGCCATTGTCATGAACGTAAGCATATAGTTTCTGTCTGAAATCAATACCCACTTCCTTTGGCTCTTCTATCAATGGGAGAATGAAATCAACGAAATCCTTATCCATTTCCGACTCGTTGTTTTTTATTTCCTTCACCAAATCACTCGACTTGATACCTGCCTTATCAACAAAATTGTTGCAGTTCAATGACATTACTGCTACAGCCTCCTTTGGAATGGCATTTGCATAATCGTTCTTGCTGCAAGATGAAAGCAGCAACAAGATACTAGCTACACAGAAAAATAAAAATTTCTTCATAATGATATTTTTATGAGTTAAATAATTGCATAATATGTACGGCCACAAGAGCAGCTGTTTCGGTGCGCAAACGACTTTTTCCCAAAGAGATGCTCACAAATCCATTTTGTTCGGCAAGTGCTACTTCCTCTTCACTGAAATCACCCTCAGGACCAATCAGCACCAAGGCATCAGTATTATTCTGGATAGTATTGCGCAGCTCTGGCAGATCATCCTTATGACAATGAGCAATGAATCTCTGCCCAGAGAAAGGCTGTTGCACAAACTTCTTGAAATCCATCATCTCGTTCAGAATAGGTTTCCATGCCTTGTGACTTTGTTTCATGGCAGATACCAGAATCTTGTCCACACGCTCTGTCTTGATAACCTTTCTTTCACTCCAACGGCAGTTAAGGAAGGTAAGTTCATCAAAACCTATTTCTGTAGCCTTTTCTGCAAACCACTCTGTACGATCCATGTTCTTGGTTGGTGCCATAGCCAGATGCAGATGACCCTTCCATGCTTTTTCCTGAGGCATCGTCTGGTTTACCTGAAACACACAGTGCTTACCTGCAGATGACAATACTTCGGCCTGATAATAGGTACCTTTTCCATCCATCAATACCATTTCATCGCCTTCGTGCATACGAAGCACACGCAATGCATGTTGTGCTTCTTCATCTGGCAACTGTGATGAAGTGGCAATATCGGGGGTATAGAAATATCTAACTTCCTTCATGTCTTTTTACTTTTGAGGGGTGTGCTTATACCTAAACAGCAGCATGAACAACACTGCTACTACCAATGCATAGGCAGCAAAAATATACCATGCTGTAACCCAACCTTGCTGCTGCATCTCGGCTGGAACCTCATTCACAAACTTATTCACAATACCTTGTGCTACCAATGTACCCGTGGTTGCACCCAAACCATTTGTCATGAGCATGAACAATCCCTGTGCACTACTACGTACACGCTTGTCGGTTTCCTGATTCACAAAAAGTGAACCTGATATATTGAAGAAATCGAATGCCACACCATATACAATCATTGACAGCACAAACAACCAGACGCCACTGCCAGGATTGCCTAATCCGAAGAATCCAAAACGCAACACCCAGGCAAACATGGCAATGAGCATCACCACCTTAATTCCATATCTTTTCAGGAAGAATGGAATAAGCAGGAAGCACAATGCCTCGGAAATCTGCGATAGGGATATGAGAATATTGGCATGCTGCACACCAAAGGTATCGGCATACTCAGGATAGGCTGCAAAAGAGGAAATGAATGGATTGGCATATCCATTGGTTATCTGCAAGGCAGAACCCAGTAACATAGAGAAGAGGAAGAAAATAGCCATCTTTCTCTGCCTAAACAGAGTGAATGCGCGCAAGCCCAATGCCTCGACAAATCCCTTGCCCTTCTTACTCTTTGATGTAGGGCAAGAAGGAAGTGTAAGCGCATAGAACGCCAGAATAATTCCCAACCCTCCAGAAACAGCAAACTGCCCAGAGGTGCTTTGCAACTGTACCAAATCCACTGCTATCATGGAAACAATAAAACCAATGGTTCCAAACACACGGATAGGCGGGAATGACTTTATGGTATCAAAACCAGCCCTTTCTAATGCCGAATAGGCTACAGAATTAGATAGCGCAAGTGTAGGCATAAAGAATGCTACACTACAAGCATAAAGCGTAAAGAGTATCGGGAAACTTACGGTTTCGGTTGTAATTCCATAATAGAAAAGACTCAATTTAAAGAAGGCTGCCATGAAATGACAAAACGATAAAACCTTCTGAGCTGGTATCCAGCGATCGGCCACAATTCCCATAAGCGCAGGCATGAAAAGGGAAACAAATCCCTGCACTGCATAAAAGTACCCGATATTAGTTGCTAATCCTGCCTTCATAAGATAAGATCCCATGGAGGTGAGATAAGCTCCCCATACGGCGAACTCTAAAAAACTCATGAGAGTGAGACGACTCTGTAATTTCATAAACCTTATGCTCAACATCGTCTTCTATCAGTAAGAAAACAAAGACGAAAATCTATAAACTTAACCTTATTAATAATTGGTGCAAAGTTAGCAGATTTTTTTCTTCTTACAAATTACAAAGTGTATAAAAAAAAAGAAGGTTGTCATCACGACAACCAATCTTTAAAAACCTTATAAATCTAATACCATGAAAAACACAATGCAAAAGTAGTGCTTTTATGTTATACAGCATAATATTTGCCGTGTTAACGCGCACAATTTTACACTATTTAAGAGTTATTGGTCTAGAATTAGGATTTGTTTACATAAAACTAGCTATTCCAACTTGCAAACTATTCAACATACAATACCAAACCCTTCAGGTACTCTCCCTCTGGATGGTAGATGTTGATAGGATGATCTGCAGGTTGATGCAGCTGGTGCAAAATCTTCACGTTTCTGCCACTCTGAGCTGCTGCTGTAAATACTGCCAAACGGAACTGATCCTTATTAACCGCCTGAGAGCAACTGAAAGTAAACAGTATACCACCAGGTTTAATCTTCTCGAATGCCTTGGCATTGATACGAGTATAACCTCGAAGCGCATTGCGCAATGCATCACGATGTTTTGCAAAGGCTGGCGGATCAAGGATAATCAAGTCGTACTGGTCACCCATTCTATCCAGATACTTGAAAGCATCTTCGGCATAAGCCTCATGACGAGGATCACCAGGGAAGTTCAGCTGCACATTTTCATTGGTAAGGTCGATAGCACGCTGAGAACTATCCACAGAATGTACCAACTTTGCACCTCCACGCATGGCATAGAAAGAGAAACCACCCGTATAGCAGAACATGTTCAATACCGAACGACCTTTTGAAAACTTCTCCAAAAGCGAGCGGTTATCACGCTGGTCAACAAAGAATCCTGTCTTCTGACCCTGTAGCCAGTCAACATGGAAGAGCAAACCGTTTTCACGAGCAACACACTCCTCACCTCCACCAACAATGTAGCCATCCTCCTGACCCAACTCAGCCTTGTAAGGAAGAGTGGTTTCACTCTTGTAGTAAATATTGTCAATCACGCCTGCCATTACTTTCTGCAAGGCCTGTGCTATTTCCATACGACAAACATGCATACCAACCGAGTGTGCCTGCATTACTGCCGTACGATCATAAACATCTATAATCAAACCAGGAAGATTATCGCCTTCACCATGTACCAAACGATAGGCATTCGTATTTTCGCTTTCTGCCAAGCCAATGCTTCTGCGCAAGTCGTAAGCTACTGCCAGACGATGTTCCCAGAATGCCACATTGATAGGTTCACGCTTGAAAGTCAGCACTCTTACGGCAATACTGCCAATCTGAGCATGACCAATAGCAATAAACTCATTATCCGAGTTGATGATTTCAATCAATTCGCCTTCCTCAATCTTGGCATCTGCCTTGGCAATTGCGCCAGAGAACACCCAAGGGTGAAAGCGTTTCAGCGATTCATCCTTCCCCCGTTTCAGATATATTTTCTTCATGAATTTCCTCTAAAATGTAATCTTTTGTTTCTTTCAGACGCATCAGTTCATTGTAAATCTGAACGCACGCTACAGCATCGAATGCTGCGTATTTCTTCTGCTTGTCGGTAAGGATTTCGGCCTCCCAATTGGTAAGGCGCTGTGCCTTTGAGATACGCATATCAAAAAGGTTTGCATAGATTTTCTGCAGACTTAAATCCTGTATACCAAACTCACGAACAAGTTCCTGCAACTCCACATAGTTCGTAGGAACAAAATCACCACGTTTGTGCAACCATGCAAAGTCGTCGTGTAAAGAAAGTCCCACCTTTATTACCGGAGATTCCAGCAAACGAATCAAGGGTGGTGTCAATCCATAGTTGTTAAGACGGAAAAGAAAACATGTATCTTCATTCGATACCTGCAGCAAGGCTACCTTGTTCTGCTTGCCTTTCTTGAAAGAAGGACGTGTTTCGGTATCCAATCCCAAGATTGGGAAAGAAAGCAGGTAATTCACAGCCTTTTCTACCTCCCCTTCGGAGAGAATGGTTATGATTCTGCCCTCGAAATTTACAACGGGTAGCGTATTTATGTAGTCCTTGCTTGTCTTAACCTTGAGTTTTTTCATAGTGTTTCTTCGTCTTCATCAATGTGCTGATTGTAAAGCACATCGTGCAATGCTCGCATAGTGTTTACAAGGGTTTGTCCCCAATAGTTTTCAAAATTCTGCTGAACCTGAGCCAGTGAGTCGTGCATGGTTGACTCCAATCCCATCTTAAAAACACCCACAAAGTTTCGGATATCCTGATAGATATCTGCCAGATCCTCGGAAATAGTCTTCAGTACAGGTTTGTCGCTATATTTCATATCCTCTACGAACACGTCGAGGTAGTCATCCTGTTCACCCATGATGCTGGCAATGGAAATGCGTAGTACCTCGTAGTCGTCCTCGTTTACAATTGTCTCGAGCATATCTTCCTCTTCCATTTCCAGAGGTTGAAGCATAGATGCCTTTATGTACAATAAGGGAAGGATTTTCAGAGCTACCTGAACAAAGTCTTTTCTAGAGCGGGCCTCAACTTTTTCAAGAAAGGCGCAAAACTCAGCAGCAACGGTAACAAACTCGACTACGTTGCGATCCATCAAGACAGACTTTTGCTCTTTTTCCATAGTATTCCAAATGCAGATTTGACTGCAAAGGTAATAAAACAAATTTATTTAAACACGTTTTAAATTTATTTTTTATAATTCGTCGAGAAAGTCACAAGTATTTTTTGTATCTTTGTGCCACATTATTTAAAATAGACAACTCTATCATCATGGCAAAAGCTAAGAAAAAAAATACTAAAGTAGAAGAAACAGATAAACTAGATAAATTCACCAAGAGCGCATTGGGTGCTCCTGGAAAATTCATTACCATCATGAAGGCCGATTCCATGCAGGTTATCCTTGGATTAATCTGTATGATGGTTGCAATCTACATGTTGTTTACCTTTACCTCATTCATCTTCACAGGTGCCGAGGACCAGAGTGCGGTAGAAAGCATGAGTGACGAAGCAATGGCAAACGAGCATGGGGAAATCTCGAACCATGGAGGTTCTCTGGGTGCCAAGATGGCATTCTTCCTGATGAACCGTTGCTTTGGATTTGCGGCCTACTTCATCCCTGTGTTCCTGTTTGTATGGGGTTTGAAGCTGGTACGTGCCTACGACATCTGCCTTTGGAAATGGTTCTTCTCATTGTTTATCCTGATGTTCTGGTTCTCTGTTCTGCTGGGATTCATTGCAACCAATCTTTTCGACACCAGTTTCCTACGTCCTGGTGGAGACCATGGAGCATTCATCTCTACATGGACCATCAACCACATAGGTGTGCCGGGATTGCTCATTGCCTTGTTTACCATAGCATTGGCCTTCCTTATCTTTGTGAGCAAGGAAACCATTAACATCATCCGCAAGGCATTGCATCCTGAAAGATACATTCACCACATCTCCTTCACGACAAAGGTTGCAGAGGGTAATGACACAGATGATGAAGACGAGGGTGAAAATAACGTAGAAGGCGAGGAAAATATTGCTACCTCGGCAGAAAACAAAAATTCCGTAGGCACGGAACAAAAAACTGCATACACTCCAGAACCTGAAGATCCTGCTGTTGTTATCCAGCAGCCACCAGTTGTGGATGAGCCAGAGGTAGAGGAAGAAGGCGTGATTGTGAACGACCAGCCTGCTGCCACAAAAACTGCCGTTAAGCCTTTGCCTACCGATCCTAACTTTGGCATTGAGGCAGCTGCAGAGATTGAAGTTGCAGAAAAGATTAACCAGAAACCTTACGACCCACGTCTGGATCTGGAGAATTACAAGTTCCCTACCGTTAACTTGCTGAAGGACTTTGGCTTCCAGAAAATTGATATCGACCAGGAAGAGCAGAATGCCAACAAGAACAAGATTATCCGCGTATTACACAGCTTTGGTGTAGAAATCGACAGCATTCAGGCAACCGTTGGTCCTACCATTACATTGTATGAAATCACTCCTGCCGAAGGTGTCCGCATCTCTAAGATCAAGAATCTGGAAGATGACATTGCACTAAGCTTGGCTGCATTAGGTATCCGTATCATTGCTCCAATCCCAGGAAAGGGAACCATCGGTATTGAGGTTCCTAACAAGAATGCGCAGATTGTTCCAATGCGTGATATCATCAACAGCCGTAAGTTCCAGGAAAGCAAGTTTGAACTGCCTATCGCCTTTGGTAAAACCATCACCAATGATGTATTCATGGTGGATTTGGCAAAAGCACCTCATATGTTGGTAGCTGGTGCTACCGGACAAGGTAAGTCTGTAGGTTTGAACGCAGTAGTTACTTCTTTGCTTTATAAGAAACATCCTGCCGAACTGAAATTCGTAATTATCGACCCAAAGAAAGTAGAATTTGGTATCTATGCTCCTATCGAGAAGCATTATCTGGCAAAGCTGCCTGATAACGAAGAGGCCATCATTACCGATGTAGATAAGGTTGTGGCAACCCTGAAATCTCTTTGTCAGGAAATGGACGACCGTTACGATTTGCTGAAACGTGCAGGCGTGCGTAACATCAAGGAGTACAACGAGAAGTTTATCAACCGCAAACTGAACCCAGAGAAGGAAGTGCCAATGACTCATAAGCGCGACTATCCTGTTTACCATCACTACCTGCCATACATCGTTACCATTATCGATGAATATGGCGACTTGATGATGACCGCAGGCAAAGAAGTAGAAGTTCCTATCTGCCGCTTGGCTCAGTTGGCACGTGCCATTGGTATTCACTGTATCATTGCTACCCAGCGACCTACAGCCAGCATCGTAACAGGTAACATCAAGACCAACTTCCCTGCTCGTGTAGCATTCCGTGTATCCAGCATGATGGATAGTCGTGTAATTCTGGATAGAGGTGGCGCACACCAGTTGGTAGGTCGTGGTGACATGCTTTATCTAGGTGGAACAGAACCAGTTCGTGTTCAGTGTGCATTCGTAGACACCCCAGAGGTAGAGGCTATCAACACCCACATTGCCAGCCAGCAGGGTTACATCAGCGCATTTGAACTACACCCTGTTCATGAAGAGGGTGATGAGGATGCAATGACTCCTGGTGAAGTTAACATGAAGGAACTCGACCCAATGTTCCGTGAAGCAGCTACATTGGTAGTAACATATCAACAAGGTTCAACCTCATTGATTCAGCGTAAGTTTGCCATTGGTTACAACCGAGCTGGCCGATTGATGGATCAGTTGGAGCGAGCTGGTATTGTAGGTGCTGCTAACGGCAGTAAGGCAAGAGACGTGCTCTGCCCTACCGAGCAGGATTTGGAAATGAAATTGGAGTCATTAGGACTTCTTTAATATAATAAGGTGAAAAGATGAAAAGATTTGTATTGTTAACTTTGTCACTACTGGCTTTCATTCTGCCAATTAGTGCCAAGAATGACCCCAAGGCAGGTGAAGTACTTGACAAAGTTTCTTCTTCTATTGCAAAATCAAATGGCATAGAGGCCGGCTATACCCTCCTGAGCAATCAAGGAAACGCCTCGGGCACCATTCAGTTGAAAGGACAGAAATTCAGGATGGATGGCGGTGGCATTACCACTTGGTTCGACGGAAAAACCCAATGGACCTATATCAAGGCAAATGAAGAAGTGAATGTGAGCGTTCCAACCAAACAAGAATTGCAAAACATCAATCCTTATGCCTTTCTATACATGTACAAGAAAGGATTTGCCTACAAGATGGGACCAACAACAAAGGTTGGCAAGCAAAAGGTATATGAGATAATCCTTAATTCTACCGGAAAATCTGCTCAGGTTCAGATAACTCTACTGGTAGATCAAGCAACCTACCAACCGCTGCAAATCAAGATGATAGAAGGAAATATTCATTCTGTCATCAATATAAATAGCTTTAAGAAGAAAAAACTTGCAGATTCAACCTTTGCATTCAAGAAAAGTTATGCGCCAAAAGCAGAAATAATTGATTTACGATAAAATACAAAACAACATGGAAAAAGTTCGTTGCTTAATCATAGGATCTGGTCCTGCAGGTTATACTGCAGCCATCTATACAGGTCGTGCTAACCTAAACCCTGTTCTTTACGAAGGTATTCAGCCAGGAGGTCAGTTAACCATCACTACAGAAGTTGAAAACTTTCCAGGTTATCCAGAAGGCGTTAGTGGTACCGACATGATGGATGACATCCGTCAGCAGGCAGAACGCTTTGGTGTAGATATCCGTGCTGCCATTGCCACCAAGTGCGACTTGTCGGAACGTCCATACAAGGTATGGTTCGACAATGGTGATGAGGTTGAAGCAGAAACCATAATCATCTGTACAGGTGCATCTGCCAAATATCTAGGTTTGGAAGATGAAAAGAAATACAATGGCCAAGGAGTTAGTGCCTGCGCTACATGCGACGGATTCTTCTATCGCAAGAAAGTGGTTGCAGTTGTAGGTGGTGGAGATACTGCCTGCGAAGAAGCGACCTATCTGGCAGGATTGGCAGCAAAGGTTTACCTGATTGTTAGAAAAGACTACCTGCGTGCTTCTAAGATCATGCAGGAGCGTGTGCTGAATCATCCAAAGATTGAGGTTTTGTTCGAACATAATACAGAAGGTCTCTATGGTGACAATGGCGTTGAAGGAGTACATCTGGTTAAGCGCAAGGGACAACCAGACGAAACACATTACGACCTGCCTATAGACGGATTCTTCCTGGCTATTGGCCACAAGCCAAACTCCGACTTGTTCAAGCCATGGGTAAAGACCGACGAAATTGGCTATATCATTACAGAAGGTGCAAGTCCTAAGACATGTGTTCCTGGAGTATTTGCTGCTGGAGACGTTGCAGATCCACATTACCGTCAGGCTATTGTTGCTGCAGGTTCTGGGTGTAAGGCTGCCATTGAAGCAGAGCGTTATCTATCAGAGAACCAACTTTAAACTTCACTATGAAACAGAAACTAACCAACTTTCAGCTATACAAACTGCTAAGGCAGAATGACAAGCTCAAGAACAAAAGGCATCCCATGTTCGAGAAGAACAAGTTTGCCAAGTTCATGGGTTATTTCATGATTGTATATTTTGCAGGAATCCTAATGCTGCTGGGTGCCACCTTGCCTCTTGCATTTGAATCTACCATGCGTTCAATGGCGGCATTCCACGTTCTGGATAGTGGGTTCTTTTACTTGCTGATAGTTGATTTCTGGACAAGGTTCATGTTCCAGGAAACACCTGCTCAGCAGATAAAGCCTTACATAACCCTACCCATCCATAAAAACTTCATTACCAACATGTATCTCTTCCGTAATGGATTGACATTAGGTAATCTTTTCTGGATGTTTTTCTTGGTACCGTTTGCTCTTGTTGCCATCCTTAAATACTATGGAATGGCAGGAGTATTGGGTTGGTTGTTTGGCTATTGGCTACTGATAGTGGCAAACAGTTATATCTACCAATTCTGCCGAACCCTTATTCTGAAGAAACTGATCTGGATTCTGCTACCATTGGTTTGCCATGCAGCAATAGTATTGGCTACCATCCTTCCAGAAACCAACACACTAGGATATTTGTTTACCGACTGGTTAGAGCAATGCATCTTCTGGAATCCTTTGTCTTGGTTGCCACAAATTGCCGTCATCGTAATCTTCTTCCTGTTGACACGCAAGCTTCAAGCAGGCATGATCTACAAGGAAATCGGCAAGGTAGAAGAGGTTGTTGTTAAGAATACCAGCGACATCAAGTTCCTGAACAAGTATGGCGCTATGGGTGAATACCTAAAGCTGGAAATAAAGTTGAGGATGCGCAACAAGCCGGTAAAACAGCAATTCTTCATCGGTGTGGCATTCATGGTACTATTCAGTTTGGCATTGGCATTTACATCTGTGTATGATGGCGCTTTCATGACCAGCTTTATCTGCATGTACAGCTTTGTAGTATTAGGTATGATGACATTGGTTACCATCATGTGTCATGAAGGCAATTACATAGACGGATTAATGAGCCGACGCGAGAGTATCTACTCATTGCTTTGTGCAAAATACTACTTTAATGTACTATTGCTGTTGGTACCATTCTTCATTACCTTGATTCCCATCTTTACCGGAAAAATCGAGTTCATGATGAGCCTAGGATATCTGTTGTTTACTGCAGGCGTTATATACCCTAGCATCTTCCAGATGGCAGTTTATAACAACAGCACATTGCCCCTGAACGCCAAGCTCACGGGCAAGCAAGGAAACTGGGTACAGCAAGTAGTTAGCCTTGTGGCTATGTTTGTACCTTTGATGATAGAAAAGATACTAATTGTATGCTTAGGTACTACAGGTGGCTATGCAGGCATGTGTGTGCTGGGCCTTATCGGTTTGGCAACCCACAGAATTTGGATTCAGAATATTTACCAGCGTTTCATGAAACGCAGATATACCAACATGGAAGGATTCCGTTCTTCACGTCAGTAAAACACAACGATATGGATATTGTTATTGAAAATCTTAAGAAGAATTTCGGCGAGAAATGTGCCGTAAATATACCTAACTACACCATTCACAGCGGCGACCTGCTGGGATTGGTAGGAAACAATGGTGCAGGTAAAAGTACCTTGTTCCGTCTGATCATGGACCTTATCAAGGCTGATGAGGGAACCGTTAGAATGGTAGGAAATTTCCAGGAGCAGCAAGTGGACATTGACGTAAAAACCACAGAAGACTGGAAAGAATGGACAGGTTCCTTCATTGATGAGGGTTTCCTGATAGATTACCTTACACCAGATGAATACTTTGCTTTTGTAGCAAAAATCTGTGGTGTTTCACAAGATGCACTAGAGGCACATCTCGCTTTATATGAAAGATTCATGAATGGTGAGGTTTTAGGTCAGAAGAAACTGATTCGTAATCTTTCTGCCGTTAACAAGCAGAAGGTGGGCATCATTGCTGCCATGATTCAACAGCCAAAGGTGCTGATTCTGGATGAGCCATTCAATTTCCTTGACCCTAGTTCTCAGAGTGCCATCAAGCACATTCTTCAGCAATACAACAAGGAAACAGGTGCAACTATCCTGATTTCTAGTCACAACCTGAATCACACTACCGACATCTGCCCTCGCATTGCCCTGTTGGAGAATGGTGTGATTATTCGTGACATCATGAACGAAAACAACTCTGCAGAAAAGGAACTGGAAGAGTATTTCGAAATTAAGGATTAAAACATGAGTAAGTCGTTTTTTCAATACACGATATGCGTTGTGCTGCTTTTGGCTTTCGCCTCTTGCCGTTCACGTCGCTACATCTATGGAGAAGACGACATCTACACTCACAACAATTACAACGTAAACGTAAACACCAATACAAATGTCTACACTCCTACCTCAACCGACAAGCATCTGGCACGTGAGTTATACAAGGAAACCAATTCGTGGATAGGTGTTCCCTATCGCTATGGAGGTAATGATAAGAGAGGCGTTGACTGTTCTGGATTTGTTTGCCAAGTATTCCTTAAAGTTTACGGAAAGCAGCTGCACAGAAGCAGCAATGACCAATATATGAAAGACATTGCCTACTACATCAATGGCAATGAACTTCAGATAGGCGACCTAGTATTCTTTGCAACAGGAAAGACGAAAAAGGTAACCCATGTGGGTATCTATCTTGGCGACTGTATGTTTATTCATGCCAGCAGCAGTAAAGGCGTAAGAATAGATGATTTACGTTCAAGTTACTACCAAAGGACATGGGTAGCAGGTGGAGTTGTAAAATAATAGAAAAGAAAACCACAGAAAGTTTTGGGTAATCCAAAACATTGTATTAATTTTGCACCCGATTTGGTCCGTTGGGGGTTCGAAGCAAGAGATTTTAAGTGTTGAAAATCCACCTCCCGGAGAAAACCCGTTTAAGTAATAAATAAAATGTACGCAATCGTAGAGATTAACGGTCAGCAGTTCAAGGCTGAGGAAGGCAAGAAGCTTTTCGTACATCACATTGCTGATGCAGAAGCTAATGCAACTGTTGAATTTGAGAAAGTTTTGTTGGTTGACAACAATGGTGCAATTACCGTAGGTGCTCCTGCCGTAGAAGGTGCAAAGGTAGTAGCAGAAGTAGTAACTCCACTGGTAAAGGGTGAGAAAGTTCTGGTATTCCACAAGAAGCGTCGTAAGGGTCATCGCAAGTTGAACGGTCATCGTCAGCAGTTCACCGAGTTGGCAATCAAATCAGTTATCGCTTAATTAATTTTATAGGAGGAACAAGAAATGGCACATAAAAAAGGTGTTGGTAGTTCTAAGAACGGCCGTGAGTCAGCAAGTAAGAGATTAGGCGTTAAGATTTTCGGTGGTCAGGCTTGCAAGGCAGGTAATATCATCGTTCGTCAGCGTGGTACAGTTCACAACCCTTCTACTAACGTAGGCATGGGTAGCGACCACACTCTGTACGCTTTGGTAGATGGTACTGTAATGTTCAAGAAGGGACGTTTGAACAGAAGCTTTGTTTCTGTTGTTCCAGCTGAAGCATAATCGAATACCAAAATATTCTCGACAAAAGAGCTTTTCCCGTAGGGAAAGGCTCTTTTTTTTGTCGTTTTTTATTGTGTAAGGCTATGATTTTTTGTAATTTTGCAAATTGTTAGTAAAAAAAGAAATAAATCATACATATGCTTACACTTAAATTAATCAATGAGCAAACTGACAAGGTCATTGCCGGTTTAAAGAAGAAGCACTTTGGTGATGCTGAAGCTGCCATCGCAAAGGTTCAGGAAATCGATGCAAAGCGTCGTTCTACCCAGAACATCCTTGACAACAATCTGGCTGAGGCCAACAAGCTTTCAAAGACCATTGGCGCTTTCATGAAGCAAGGTCAGAAGGAAGAGGCTGAAAAAGCAAAGGCACGCGTAGCCGAGCTGAAAGAAGCCAACAAGGATCTGCAGGAGCAGATGAATCAGGCACAAGAAGAACTCACCACATTGCTTTGCACCATCCCTAACATCCCTTACGATGAAGTTCCAGAAGGTTCATGTGCAGAAGACAACTGGGTAGTAAAATCTAACCTGAAGGATTGTGTGGTTGGCGAAGATACCGTTGGCAACTGGACTGCTAACCCAGGCAACGACGATGCAAAGCTTCCTCATTGGGAATTGGCAAAGAAATACAACCTCATCGATTTTGACTTAGGTGTTAAGATTACAGGTGCAGGTTTCCCTGTATACCGCGGAAAGGGTGCTCAGCTGCAGCGTGCGCTTATTAATTTCTTCCTAGCAGAGGCAAGCAAGGCTGGCTATGAGGAAATCATGCCTCCTACAGTTGTTAATGCTGCATCAGGTTATGGAACTGGTCAGTTACCAGACAAGGAAGGTCAGATGTACCATTGCAACCTTGACGACCTATACCTAATCCCAACTGCCGAGGTTCCTGTAACCAATATCTATCGTGACGTTATCCTTGATGAGAAGGAGTTGCCAATCAAGAATTGTGCCTACACCCAATGTTTCCGTCGCGAAGCAGGTTCTTACGGAAAGGACGTTCGTGGTTTGAACCGCTTGCACGAGTTCTCAAAGATTGAAATCGTTCGTATCGATACTCCAGAGCATTCTGCTGAAAGCCACAAGGAAATGTTGGCACATGTTGAAGGTTTGTTGCAGAAACTAGATTTGCCATACCGTATTCTTCGTCTTTGTGGTGGTGACCAGAGTTTTACTTCTGCCATCTGCTATGACTTCGAGGTATATTCTGAAGCTCAGGGTCGTTGGCTTGAGGTTTCTTCTGTATCAAACTTCGACACCTATCAGGCAAACCGCTTGAAGTGCCGTTACCGCACAGCAGACAAGAAGACCGAACTTTGTCACACCTTGAATGGTTCTGCACTTGCACTTCCACGTATAGTTGCTGCCTTGCTTGAAAACAACCAGACTCCAGAAGGCATCAAGATTCCAAAAGCGTTGCAGGCATTTACAGGATTCGACATCATCGACTAATTTGTAGTAAAAAATATATAGTATAACCACAACTAGCTAAACAACTAATGAATAGAATTGTACGCAAACAGCAATTTTCAGAGAAGGTTTTCCTTTTGGAGGTTGAAGCTCCTCTGATTGCAAAATCACGTCGTGCAGGTCACTTCGTGATTATCCGTGTAGATGAGAAGGGTGAGCGTATCCCTCTGACCATTGCGGATTCAAACCTTGAAACTGGAACCATCACACTTGTTGTACAAACCGTAGGTTTGACCTCAACCAAGCTTTGCCGTATGAACGAGGGCGATATGATCCTCGACGTTGTTGGTCCTCTAGGACAGGCAACCCACATCGACAACTTCGGTACTGTAGTATGTGCTGGAGGTGGTGTTGGTGTAGCTCCAATGTTGCCTATCATCAAGGCCTTGAAGGAAGCAGGTAACCGAGTTATCTCTGTATTGGCTGGCCGTACCAAGGAACTTATTATCCTTGAAGAAGAAGTTCGCAAGTATTCTGATGAGGTAATCATCATGACTGATGATGGTTCATACGGAAACCAGGGTGTTGTAACCGTTGGTATTGAGAGCGTAATCCAGCGTGAGAAGGTAGACAAGTGCTTCGCCATCGGTCCTGCTATCATGATGAAGTTCTGCTGTCTGCTTACAAAGAAATATGAAATCCCTACCGATGTATCATTGAACACTATCATGGTAGATGGTACAGGTATGTGTGGTGCTTGTCGTATCACCGTAGGTGGCAAGATGAAATTCGTATGCGTTGATGGTCCTGAATTCGATGGTCATCAGGTTGACTTCGATGAGATGTTCAAGCGTATGGGTGCCTTCAAGCCTATCGAGATCGAGGAAATGAAGAAGCTGGAAGAACATGTTTGCTGCTGCACTTCACAGAAGGCCGAAGCTAAGACTGTCGATATTCCTGCTCCTGCTGCAGAGGATGGAAAGGCATCTTTGGCAGAACTGACCAACCGCGATGCTGAATGGCGTAAGGAATTGCAGAAGAGCATGAAACCAAAAGAGCGTACTGCTATCGAGCGTTGCGTAATGGGCGAACTGGATCCTGTATATCGTGCTACAACCCGTGTAGAAGAGGTTAACACTGGCCTGACCGTAGAGCAGGCATTGACCGAAGCTAAGCGCTGTCTGGATTGTAAGAACCCAACCTGTATGCAGGGTTGTCCTGTAAGCATCAACATTCCTTCATTCGTAAAGAACGTAGAACGTGGTCACTTCCTGGATGCTGCAAAGGTATTGAAGTCAACTTCTGCCCTTCCTGCAGTTTGTGGTCGTGTTTGTCCTCAGGAGAAGCAATGCGAGAGTCAGTGTATTCACTTGAAGATGAACGAGCCAGCTGTAGCTATTGGTAACCTTGAGCGTTTCGTTGCCGACTACGAGCGTGAGAGTGGCAACATTTCTCTGCCAGAGAAGGCACCAGCAAAGGGTATCAAGGTTGCTGTTGTAGGTTCTGGTCCTGCAGGCTTGAGCTTCGCAGGCGATATGATCAAGAATGGTTACGACGTTACCGTATTCGAGGCATTGCACGAAATCGGTGGTGTATTGAAATATGGTATTCCTGAGTTCCGTTTGCCTAACAAGATTGTTGACGTTGAAATCCAGAACCTAGAGAAGCTGGGTGTTAACTTCATCAAGGACTGCGTAATCGGAAAGACTATCAGCGTTGCTGATTTGGAGGCAGAAGGTTACAAGGGCATCTTCATTGCCAGCGGTGCTGGTCTGCCTAACTTCATGGGTATCCCAGGAGAGAACAGCACAGGTATCATGTCATCAAACGAGTACCTAACCCGTATCAACCTGATGGATGCATCTAACCCAGAGTTCGATACTCCTATCATGAAGGGTAAGAACGTAATGGTAGTTGGTGGTGGTAACACAGCAATGGATAGCTGCCGTACCGCTAAGCGTCTGGGTGCCGAGAAGGTATGGATTGTTTACCGTCGTTCTGACAAGGAAATGCCTGCACGTGCAGAAGAAGTTAAGCACGCTAAGGAAGAAGGTATTGAATTCCTGACCTTGCATAACCCATTAGAGTACATTGCTGATGAGAAGGGTGCTGTTAAGCAGGTAATCCTGCAGAAGATGGAGTTGGGCGAGCCTGATGCTAGTGGTCGTCGTTCTCCAGTTGCCATCCCAGGTGCAACCGTAACTCTGGACGTAGACTTTGCAGTAGTAGCAGTAGGTGTATCTCCTAACCCAATCGTTCCTAAGTCTGTTGAAGGTTTGGAATTGGGTCGCAAGAATACCATTGCTGTTAACGAGCAGATGCAGAGTAACATCCCAACCATCTTTGCTGGTGGTGATATTGTTCGTGGTGGTGCTACCGTTATCCTTGCAATGGGTGATGGCCGTCGTGCTGCTGCTAACATGGATGCTATGTTAAGCAAGTAATTATAGATTACCACATACAAAAAAAGAGTTGGATTCCACATGGTTTCCAACTCTTTTTTTATTTATGTTTATGTAAAGAATCAAATTCTATCAAGTACCTTCTCAATCAACGTTCCTATAGTATTCTTGTAACCGCTATTTGCCTCTTTTGCCAATCGGTTGGCAACCACCATGCAAACCGTCATAGCCTTATGTCCCATCAACCTTGCCAACCCCTGCAAGGCGCTACTCTCCATTTCAAAGTTCGTTATCTTATAGCCATTGTATTCAAAAGAAACAATCTTTTCATTCTGCTGAGGATCTGCCAACGGAATGCGCAATTCCCTGCCCTGAGGACCAAAGAAACCGCCACATGCAATGGTTACACCCTTTACCATATCATTACCACAGATGCGCTCTAGCAATTCCTTGTTACTATCAATAACATAAGGTGCACACAATTGTGGATTCCAGTTCATATGCTGCTTGAAGCTTTCTTCAAAAGGCAGGTCACAGACTTCGTTTCTGCCAGCATAGAAATTCAGCAAACCATCAAACCCAATACTTTTTTCTGAACAGACAAAAGTACCAAGTGGAGTATAAGGTTGCAAGCCGCCACATGTGCCAATCCTAACTAGTTCCAAGGTCCTGAGCTTATCTTTTTCATAACGGGTTTGGAAATCAATATTGGCCAAGGCATCCAGTTCATTCAGGACAATATCGATATTGTCGCAACCAATACCCGTTGACACTACCGTAATTCGCTTTCCATGATAACTACCTGTTATGGTATGGAACTCACGACTGCAGATGTCACATTCGCGTGAATCAAAAAACCGCGCTACGGTTTCTACCCTACCAGGATCTCCTACCAGAATCACTTTATCTGCCAGATTCTCTGGTTTTATATGTAAATGAAAAACAGTTCCATCTTCATTGATAATCAATTCAGATGGGGCAAAATATTTCTTTTCCATAGTATTATAATTAGCCCCAAAGTCGCTAAGACGCAAAGCTATCGCTTCGAGATGGTCAGCAAGTTAACTGACTCAACTCATAACTCAAAACTTGAAACCCTTTATTGCAATTCCAGATTGCGAACGTGCTTTTCCATTTCCTGTACTTCTACTACCAACTGCTCGAATCTTGCTTCTTGCTGGCGAATGGTAGATGCAAGGTTATACTTTCCATTTGAATAAGTGATGCGGTTCACCTCTAAAGATTCCTGCAAGGTGGCAAGTTCCTTTTTCATTTCTACCCACTTCTGGCATTGTACCTTTGCACGTGCATTTCTAAAGTCAGAGAATTGAGTATAGGTGCGATTATCATCTATCACCAGTTCAAATTCTTTCTTTACCTTTGCCTTTGGCTTATATGCCAACGCCGCCTTCAAACGTGCCTTTGCCTCTGCAGGATTTGCCACATCCAGTTGTTGTGTTGCCGCAATATTGTTTAGCATGGCACAAGTACGGATCAGGTCTTCATCATCACTATCATAATCAAAGGGGCGACGGCTTTCATTAGGAACAAACACATAGATGCAAACTTTTCCTTCTTCCTGGAAACGGTCGCTTGCCAACCATCCCAGATCGTTAAACTCATCCAGCACAAACAGATAGTCGTTGTATGGAGAGTTATATGGCATTCCGAGGTTTTCTGGTTTTAGGTAACGACTTGAATTACTGCCTGTTCTAGTAACATAGATATCGTAGCCACCTAAGTTGTCCTCTCCACCTTTCTGAGCAAAATAAAGTACAGAACCATCCGAAGTCAGGAAAGGATAGTCTTCGCTGGTATCCTCATCACCTAATCC
>JAGHTY010000102.1 GCA_018065125.1 Candidatus Minthousia equi | reverse complement strand
ATATATAATAATAGAACTTTATAGTATCATACCCCCTCTGTGTTTTTAGTAACATTACTATGTTACTTGGGGGATTTTTCAAGTGAAAAATGTCTTTCCCTAAAAAGGTTGACTCGATTTTAACGTTTTAACAATTTAGGAAGGCTAGCGAAAGGTAACATAGTAATGTTACGAAAAACACAGAGTGTACCGTTGCTTTCTTTTTCATTTCTTTCCTTTTAACCAAGAAGGTGATTTAAACAGCAAAGGGAGGTACCTACTAAGTACCTCCCTTTGCTGTTATCTGAGTTGACTATTTTAATTTATATTATAGTTTATCTCGTACTGGTAGCCATCCAATTTGATGAAGAACTTACAATGCTTAACCTTCTTCTTTACCTCGAAAGGAAGGAAACCTCTGATGCTCTCTCCTGGCTTGATGCCGTTAGAGCGCAGTGCTCTTGGATTGGTGTTTGGATGCTCTTGCAGGTACTTGTGAACGCGGTTGTCCTGTGCCTGACGGGTCATATCTTCCAAAGCCTTGAGGCCCAGCTTTCCCCATTCATTGTCGGTGTGGATGCGCTCTCTGAACAGAAGGCTCTCTACGGTTGATGAGAAGTCGCCACCGGTTTGCTGACGTGCTGCGTAGTAGCGAGCATCTTCAACGTATTGGTCGTAGCTGTCTGGGGTGTAGCGGGTAACCACAACATGATTTCCCTTCTTGTCGGTACCATAGGTGCTAACATTTCCTAATTCAAACATCACGCCATGATCTGAATTGTTTGTGATTTCAAGGTTAAGAAGAAAGTCCTTGCCATTCCAACTGTCGTGATACATCAGCATCACGTCATCCTTGATGAAGTAGCCATGGCTTTGGCCATCTTGAATGTAACGACCAAAGATAACATGACCGTCGTCGAGGAATTTATCGGTATTGATTGCTTCTGATGGGTTCATCTGCTCAAGATGAATGCCGTAGAAGTTCAGCGTTAGGTCACCATGTTGTTCATCGTGCTCTACAATGTCGAACGTTCCGTTCAGGTCGAACTTCTCGAATTCAAGTACAAAGTTTACCTTGTCGCCTGCTTTCTTGACTACTACCCATCTTGGCTCTGCCTCATCATAAATTGGCAGGTTTACAGAGTTCGTAATCTTGTAGCCGGTGTTGTTCTTCTCCACCCTTATCTTGCGGTTGATGGCGAAACTTTTTTGTTCGTTAAACGAACTTGTGAATGAGCCATATACTAGCACGCTGTTTTCTGTTTCGAGCACCTGAAGCAACTTGAAGTTCTCAGAGTCCTGCTTGTCAACAGAAGCTACCTTATACTGGGCATTGGCCAAAACCGATACCATAAGGCATAAAAATGTAAAAATCAGTTTTTTCATATCGTGTTTATTATAAATTTTGGGGGCAAAGATAGTTATTTTACCAATAAAAGTTATCGGAAAGCGTGTTTATTTGCGAAAAATGTGCTGATTGTCGCTTCGCGACGACAACAGACAACGGACAATCAAGTTTTTCACTGCATTGCACAAGTGATTTTGGGCAACTTGTCTTTGCAGCAGTTGCTGCAGGGGCAGGGTGCTGTGCTGATTGATGTTCACAAGGTGTGCAAAGCCAGCAGCCTTTAGTTGGTTGGCATCCTTGATGTTTCCCGAGAGCAGTGCTACAGGAATGCCTGCTGCATTTGTGAGTACGCCATGCGGAACCTTGCCCATAAGGGTTTGGCGGTCGGATTGTCCTTCACCGGTAAGGATGAGGGTGGCACCCTGAATTTTCTGGGCAAAATGGGTGGTTTGCAGCACCAGATTGATGCCAGGCATCAGCTGTGCATGCAAAAACTGCATCAGTGTAAATCCCAGTCCTCCGGCAGCACCACTGCCAGGAGCAAGGTGAACATTATCCGAACACAGTTGTGCAAAATGCTGCAAGCCCTTATCCAAGGTTTCAACCTGTTCAGGGGTGGCACCCTTCTGTGGGGCAAAAACATAGGCGGCACCCTGCTTTCCGTACAAAACATTCTGCACATCACAGGCAGCGGTAAAGGTGGCATTGTGCAGCAATGGGTGCACCAGTGTGGCATCTATAAGCTGTATTTCAGAAAGATGCCTGCCACAAAGCGGGGTGGTGATAATGGTGTTGTTCTTATCCATAAAGCGGTAGCCCAATGCCTGCAGCATGCCCATTCCGGCATCGTTGGTGGCACTGCCGCCTAATCCTAGGATAAAGCGTGTAATGCCTTGTTGCAAGGCATGAAGTATCATTTCGCCAAATGCGTAGGTAGAGGTGTGCATGGGGTTTCGGTGCTGTGCGGGTATCAGAGGCAATCCGCAGGTGGCAGCCATTTCGATGCATGCCGTCTTGCCATCGCCAAGGATGCAGTAGCTGGCGGTGATGGGTTGCATCAGTGCATTATGCGCAGCGATGTGCTGCATGCTGCCCTGTGTGGCAGAGC
>JAGHTY010000015.1 GCA_018065125.1 Candidatus Minthousia equi | reverse complement strand
TTAAAATACTAGTATTATGATGAATTTAAAGACAATTGGTGTTCTTGCACTTACAAGTGTTGCTTTCTTAACAGCTTGTACAAATGAAATCGAGGGAACAGAACAGTCTGTTCAAAAAGAAAAGCTTATCCCTGTTGAGTTGGGTTTATACACATCTGGTTTAACTCGTGCCAATGCAGAATACACTGCTGTTGTTGATGCAGATTTGGATGTTCAGGTATATAAAACTGCTTCAGATGGCACAAAGACCGACATTGCTCACAACACAGATGGAAGCGCTAATTATACTATTGCTAACGGAAAGTTGACTTTGGGAACAACAGCAAACCCTGTTTATTGGCCAACCGATGGTAGCAACCTTGATTTCTATGTAACCAACACAAAAACTAATGCAAACTGGAGTTTAAATGCAAATGATGGTAACATTTTAGTGTCATCACTTGCTTTGGGAACTGTAGGAATGAATATGGCATCAGATGTTGTTGTAGGTTATCTTTCTGCTAACATTAACGATATTACTACTGCGGGTACTGTTAGCATTGTTTTGAAACATATACTTTGTGAAGCTTCAGTTTTGGTTAAGGCTCCAGATGTTCCTGCTGGTACAACTTCTTTTACCTATACAGTTTCTCAGATCTACTGGACATTGCCTGATATTACTCCTTCTGCAAATTATAATGTTGTACCAGGAGAATGGTCAGCAATCACTCCTGATGGCCGTCCTTCTGCTGCCATGTTCTTTAGCTTTAACGGAGGCCAGAATCCAGTTACTGTAACAACAACTGCTGCAGAGATTGGCGACAATATGTTTATGGTTCCAGATGCAGGTGCTGTACTGAATGTTGAATATCAAGCTTATAATGCTAATGGTGCATTGATTGCAAATGATGTAGTAAAAGTTGATGCATCAACTACTCCTGTTGGTTTGGCATTGGCTAAGGGTGCAAAGCAGCGCTATACCATTACATTGCCATTACCTAATACAAACGTAGGTGCTGATATCTCTCTTGACAACTGGCCAGCTCAGTAATTTATGGTTGAATGAAGCATAGCTTAATCATAACAGCATTCTTAGCTTGTGTTGGCTTTATGCCAGCGCAAGCTCAGGAAGATACATTCTTGAAACATGATCCAGTACAGGTTGTTATTAAGAACAACTTACTGGGATTTCCTATGCTGGAACCTAATATAGCTTTGGAATTAGGTTTCGGCGGTCGTTATTCTGCCTATTACGAAGGTTATCGTCCACGTATCCATAATTTTGGAAAAAACAAAGTTTGGCTCGAAGCCAATGTGTGGAACGTGGGTGCACGTTATTGGTTGCGTGACTGGAACAAGTCGGGCAAGCATTCAATGACAGGTCACTTCCTAGGAGCATATTATATGGAAGGAAATGTTGATATCCAGTCAAAGAACAAAGGTTTTCAGGCTCCTGTACAGACTTTTGGCGTAGAATATGGATATGTGATACACCTTGATAGGAAATTGCGTTTGGAACTCAGTGCAGGTATCGGTTATCTTACAGCCGACTACGACAGATATCATGTTTCAGCAGATGGCGAAACCTTGAATTACCGTTATTCGGGTAAGACTCACTGGTTTGGTCCTACAAAAGGAAGCATCTCTTTGGTGCTATTATTGAACAAAATAAAAAAATAAGGCCGTAAATGAAAAACTTACTGACTTATCTTATAGCTCCATTGTTTGTTACCTTATCCACATTCATTGATTGTGGAGGACTTCGTCCGTTGAACAAGGATAATGGTCCTGTGGATGATGAGCGCAGCCTTACCTTGTATTTCGACTGGAGTGAGATGGAGGAAAAACCTACAGGTATGACGGTTTTCCTTTACCCAATAGATGGGGGTACTCCTTACCGTTACATTTCTAATCAGGTAGATAGCATGACAGTAGTAGTGCCACTTGATGACTATAAGGTAATGGTATTCAATCAGACAGTTGAAGAATTTCCAGAGTTAGGCTTCCGTGGATTAGATGCGGTAATGTCTGCAGAAATCTATGTTCCAGAAAGTTCTAATTTAACCCGTGGTTATAATACAAGTGCCAGATTGAAAGGTGGTTCTGTTGCTACTAAATCAACATCTACTCCTGCTGTTGTACGCTCTGTCGTAGATTATGCAAAGATGTATATCAAACCAGAGATTCGAATCTTTGATATGAATGTAATTGTTCATGTGAAAGGCTTGGAATATGCCAAGAAAGTATGGGGTACTGTTTCTGGTTTGGCCAGCGGTTTCATGATGGGTGTAGAAGAACTAGACACAGAATCCCTCACTCAGGAACTGTACGATTGGAAAATTGATCGTCCGGTTTCAGGAGGTGTAGGTACTATTTCTACAACATTTGGTACATTTGGTATTCCTCACCTTACAGATGAAACTTCAGGAAGTGCAAATGTAGATCTTGAATTGTTCTTTGAACTGAAGGATGAAACAGTTGCTATCTTCAAGTTCCCTGTACAAAACTATATCAAGGTTCGTCATGACGGACAAGGAAGTAGGCTGGAGATTAACCTGGAGTTAGGTACCGATGTGACAGGAAACATTCCTCCATTGGAATTGCCTGAGTCATCGAATGGTAATTTCAATTTGCATCCATGGGGACCTACACAAGATTTTGACATCGTATTTTAAAGAATAAACAATGGCACAGAAACGAAATTTTGCTTTTATCAGCTACAACCACCGCGACATGAAATATGCAAAGTGGTTACAGAAAAAGTTGGAATCTTATAAATTGCCAACCGAGATTCATAATGAATTCGAGGATAGCAAATATATTCGTCCTGTGTTCCGTGACCAAACCGATTTGAATACCGGTGTTCTGGGAAATGTGTTGCGCGATCAGTTAGAGGCGTCTCATTACCTCATTGTTATTTGCTCTCCTAATTCTGCTAAGTCAGAATGGGTAAGCAAGGAAGTTCAGGCTTTCGTAGAGTGGGGAAGAATTGATCGCATCATTCCATTGATTGTAGAGGGACAACCAAACTGCTACAATCCAGATATGGAATGTTTCCCAGAATATTTGCGTACTTATACGAAGGAGCATCCAGAATATGAACTGTTAGGTGTAAGCTTTGCAGAAGTAGGACGTGAAAAAGCCTTCATCCGTGTAGTATCAAAGATGCTGGATGTATCTTTTGATACACTTTGGAAAAGACATGAACGTGAACGTCGTCGTAGAATCATCATAACAAGCGTTTCTACACCTATTATCTTGGCATTGCTCTATTGGTTTGTTGTACCATGCAAACTGAATATTCACATTAAAGATGCTCAGAGTCAGTTGCAGGTCGTAGATCGCGTAGATGGCTATGTGGCTACGGTAACAGTAGATGGTACGGAATATCGTATCAATTCTTTGGATACTATTCTTGAGATTTCTTCTTTGCCAGGTTATTTCCGTGGTAAGGAAATCCCTGTAACCTTTACTGCAACCTATTACGATTCTATTCAGGTGAATGCACCAATTGGATTTGGTATAAGCAATGACGTGCAGTTGCCTATTAAACGTGATACTAGTTTCCAGCATTTTAAGGGAAAAATCATTGATGCTACTACGGGTGAACCAGTTGCTGGTGCAGAGTTTAGCATAGATAATGGTAAATACAAGAGTGTAACTGATGCCGAAGGAAACTTCGATGTAGAAATTGCTGCAGAAGATCAGAGTGAAACTAAGGACGTTGTAATTCGTAAGGAAGGATACAAGGAATTTAATAGTCCTGATGAAACGGTAGAAAGTCGTGATGTAGTATTCATGCTTCACAATATCAATGAATAATATGCAGAATAAGTGGCGTAGTTTATTTGCATTTGTTTGCTTGTTTTTGGCATGTATATCAATCCATGCACAGGTAGAGCAGAAGATTCAGGTTATGGAATATAATCTGAAGCAGCAGAAAACGCCTCTTAATTTGGTAGAGGTAGTTGTTAACAATGCAGGTAGTGTCTCTACCGATGCACAGGGAAGAGCAACTCTCCGTTTCAGAACATTAAAAGCAGGAGACAAGGTTCAGGTGCGCCGTTTAGAGAAAGCTGGCTATGAAATCTTCAATAAAGAAGCTGTAGAACAGTGGACTATCAGTGGTAGCAATACCTTTACTATTGTTCTGTGTAAGAAAGAACGTTTCAAGGAATTGTGCGATAACTATAATAAGGTGGCAAGTGCCAGCTACGATGCACAGTTCAAGAAAGAGAAATCTCGTTTGGCTGCCGAGCGAAAAGCTGGTAAGCTAAAGGAGCAGGAATACCAGCAGAAACTGCAAGAACTGAGTAATCAGTATGAGGAACAGTTAGAAAATCTGGATAATTACGTAGATAAGTTTGCCCGAATAGACTTATCCGAACTATCTCAGGAGGAGCAAGCCATTATGGATCTGGTAGAGCAAGGCAAGATAGATGAAGCCATTGCAAGATATGAAGATATGGACTTGCTAGGTCAGTATCGCCAACTTACCGATGATATAAATCAAATGGCTTTTGCAAAGGGATCTTTGAGTAAAGCCAGAGTTGCCAAGGCAAAAGCTCGTGACAGTTTGAAAGTTGTAATTGACATGATTGAACCAGGAGAATGAGTAAACGAATACTTTTGGCATGTTGCATGACTATAAGCATGCAGGCATTTGCACAAACCGATCAACACATTGTTGTAAAGGAATACAACGGAAAAGCGCAAAAAGCACCTATCAGTCAGGTGGGTGTTACGGTTACAAATGCGGGTGCAACCATGACCGATGCCAAAGGTGAAGCAACACTTCATTTCAGAACTTTAAAGCCTGGCGACAAGGTGCAGGTGCGTCGAATAGAAAAGGCAGGTTATGAGGTTTTCAACAAGGATGCAACCGATCAATGGATTGTTAGTGGTAAAGAGTCATTTTCTATTATCTTGTGTCGCTCGGATAGGTTCAAGGCCATGCGTGATAACTATATGCAGAAGTCAAGCGCAAGTTATGAACGCCAGTTAAAGAAAGATAAGGCAAAACTTGAGGCAGAGCGTAAAGCAGGAAAACTAAAAGAGGAAGAATTCAAGAAACAGCTTCAGCAATTACAGGATGAGTATGATGAGCAATTAGAGAACCTTGAGAATTATGTAGAAAGGTTTGCTCGTATCGACTTGTCGGAAATCAATTCACAAGAGCAGGAATTAATTGATTTGGTTCAACAGGGCCGAATGGATGAAGCTGTAGAACTATACGAGAAATACGATTTCTTGGGACGTTACCAAAAAGAAACCAAGGATATCGAGAAGATAGATGCTGCAACTGCCAGATTACAGCAACTTGAAGAGCAGAAAAGAGAAGAGCGAGCAAAAGTTCAGGCAGCGATTGGCAGACAGGTAGCAACCTATCGCTTGGCTGGTGGACGTGAGAACTTTGCCAAGGTTACTGCTTTGCTGAAGGGGTTGGCAGATGCCGATTTAACCAATCCAGAAGCTGTTTATCAGTATGCAGAACATGCATATCATCAAGAGAATTATGCAGATTGTGAACACTATCTGAATATTTATCTACAATTAGAATCTGTTAATTCTGACTTAAAGTGCGGAGCTTTGCAATTGTTGTCATTCTGTTATCAAGAGCAGCGTGATTATGAAAAGGCAGAAGATACCATGCTTCGTGTGGCGGTTATTAGAAAGAAGGATTACGAAGAATCACCAGAGCGTTACCTATATTTATATGCCATGATTCAGCGCGATCTATCTAATTTCTACGTAACTACCAATCAATTCGACAAAGCTGCAGAATGGACAGATTCGGCATTGTCAAACTACGAAAAACTTTATGCAGATCCTGTTGAAGGTGAGTATTATTGGGGTGGTTTAGCGCAGATATATAATAATAAGGCTTTAATATGCTTGGTTAATGATGATATAGAAACAGCCGAGCAAATGGCTTTAAAGGGCTACGAAGTATCAAAAAAGAACTACAAGGAGGAAGAACTTCTTCAAAGTCAAATCTACATAACGGTATTGAATGGCTTAGGTCAAATCTATTATATATTGCAAGATTGGGAAAAGCAGGCTCCTTTTATTTATGAACTTGTTCAGATAAACGAAAAGGAATATAAGAAAAACCCAGAAGCAAATATGTGGCTTCTTCAGGGAGCCTACAACAATTACTCTGAATCCTTGCTGCATTTGGGACGTTTAGAGGAATCAGAAGCATATTTCCTGAAGTCAAAAGAACTGCTTGACCAATTGTTGGAAAAGAATGGCGAAATGTATGCCGTAGATGCATGCATGCTTTATGATGTAGGTGCACATTTGTACGACACTCTTGGTCAGACAGAGAAAGCGGTTCAGTATGCAACAGATGCTTTAGCTGCTTTTGAAAAGATGCAACCAGAAGATCAGGAAGGAAATATAGAGTTAAAAACAGCTCTGGAAGAACTGTTGAACAAATACAAACAATAGTAAATGAGAAAGGTCTGGAATTTCTTTAAGAACTTTAGGCTTCATTTCGACCGCTCATTCTCAGAGAGCCAGGTGAAGCAGATATATTGGCTATCTGCCATAGTAGGCATTATGTTCTTACTGTTGGTAGGTCTTAGCTTGATTCCTGGACTTTATGAAATACCACCACAGGCAGAAGGGCATGGACGAATCCTGGATATTCTGTTCTTGCTTTTCGACCCAGGAAACTTTACCGATGGCATGTCGGGCGTTTTCATTCTGATAGTGGCATTGGTGGGTATTATCCTGTTCATTGGCTGTTTGATTTCGGTTATTTCAAACATCTTGAACAATAGGGTAGAGAAAATCCGTAATGGCGAAACCTGGTATGAACTCGAGAACCATATCGTTATCATCGGTTTTAATGATTCTGTTCCTTCATTGATTCATAGCTTGTATGAAAAGAATGAATTGATTCGCAAGGGCGAAGCCTTTATCCTGCTGATGAGTGAACAGCGCACCGAAGATATCAGGGCAAGCATTCATGTGGCTAATACCGAAGCAGAAGAGCGATGCGTATTGGTAATCCGTGGACAGCGCACAGCATTGGATGAATTGCAGAAATTGTCGTTACCTAAATGTAACACCATATATATATTAGGTGAACCTAATGAAAAGGCACACGATTCTATTAACCTTGAGTGCCTTACCTATGTGGCAAACCTGTTGCCAGAAAAGATAGTTGGTTTGCCTACTTGCTTTGTACAGTTCAATGAGCAGACCTTGTTCTCTATCTTCCAGTTCTCTAATATATCTCCAGATATATTGAAGCGCTTGAATTTCGCTCCTTACAATTTCTGCGATGTCTGGGCACAGAAAGTACTGGTTAAGTGTGAGGCAGAGGATGGCTTGATTGGTTCCGACTTGCGTATTAACTATCGCCCAATTGATGGAGAGAATGGTATCAGGAAGGATTCTGATAAGCATGTTCACCTTGTGGTTGTGGGTATGTCTCAGATGGGTATTGCCCTTGCTGTACAAGCAGCACATATTGCCCATTTCCCTAATTTCAAGGAAAACGATAACACCACACGTACACATATAACCTTTATTGATAACAATATTGGAGAGAATATGCGTCTGTTTATGATGCGTTTCCGCAGTATGTTCCAGTTGGCACGTTGGCGATATGTTGAGGCCGCAAATGCCAATTATACACTAGAAGATGCTTCGTGGCATAATCCTCTGGAAGATGAAGATTCAAAGTCTCCATACAAGCATTTAGGACCTAACTTCATTGATTTGCAATGGGAGTTCATAGATGGTAGTGTAGATATGCCTGCTATTCAGGATTACTTGTTAGAAGCATGTAGTGATACTAAGGCAATTACAACCTTGGCGTTCTGTCAGGATAATCAGGATGTGGCATTGCGAGATAGCCTGTATCTGCCAAGTCGCATATACGACATTACACATCAGATTCTGATTTACCAGAATCAGAGTCCTGCCATTATACACAACTTGTCTGGTCTTACCTTGGAGAAAGAAGAGCAGAAGAAACTTCGTTTCCAGCGCATGTATCCATTTGGTATGGATACAGAATTCCATGTTGGAGACTTGGATTCAGAAACATACGGAATGCTGGTTAATGTGGCATACGGGTATAATCCTGATGATGGATTGGAAGGTTTGGAGAAACTGTTGGCAGATGCAGAGTTTGTAGAGAAGGAGTGGAATGCTATTTCCATGTCGAATAAATGGAGCAGTACCTATAGTGCCAACATGCGCTATGTTAAACTGCGCTTCATGGGTTGTGACATGCAGACTTCTAGCATTGATGAGATAAAGGAAGCAATCAAGGCAAACATCGAAGATGTCAAGGTTACCGAGCATAATCGTTGGAACGTAGAGAAACTATTGATGGGTTTCCGTCCATTGACAAAGGAAGAGTGTGGTGCTTCCAAGCAGGAGAAGAAAGTACTAAGAAAGTCTTCTCAATTAGCACATCTGGATATATGTTCTTACGAACAACTGCAGCAAATAGATCCTGGTACTATCATTTATGATGCCAGTGTAAACATGGCATTGCCAGCGATGATTGAGATTGTAAGAAATATAAAAGCTAAAAATTAACCTATAAAACTATTAGAGATGAAGAAAATTCTAACCCTTTTGATGCTTTTTACAACATTAGGTATTGCTAATGTTAGTGCACAGAGTATTCGTGGTGCCAATGGCCAGTATGCAGGAAAGATAGAGAGCGACGGAACTATCCGCGATGATCATAACTCTCGTATTGGTAAGATTGAAAAAGACGGTACAGTTCGTAATGCCAGCAACAGCTATGCAGGAAAGATAGAGAGCGACGGTACAATACGCAATAAGAACAATTCTCGCATTGGTAAGGTAGAGAGCGATGGTACTGTTCGTGATGCAAACAACTCACGCATTGGTAAGGTAGAAAGTGATGGAACCATCCGCAATGCAAACAACTCTAGCATAGGTAAGGCAAGTGGTGTTGACAAGCGTTTGGCTGCTGTTATCTTCTTTATGGATTTCTTTAAATAAGAGTTTAAAGGTTTAAAAGTTTAAAGGTTTAAAAGTTTAAAAGTTTCAAACCACTCAAACCATTCAAACTGCGCGAAGCGCATCAAACTATTCAAACTGCCGAAGGCATCAAACTATTCAAACTGAAGCCGAAGGCTTCCATTCAAACCAATAAAAAAGGATGCCCTGAGGCATCCTTTTTTTATTTCTTACTTCTTTAGTGAAAGCTCACATAACTTGAAGTATTCACGTAACTCAACTTTTGAGAATGTACCGTCGGCATTTGCCATATCCTGCATGTGCTGAACGATGATGTTACGCTCATTGCTGAATGGATCATCTGGTTCCATAGCCTTGATGCACTCTGCCACATCGTCATCGCTCATCATGGCAGCTTCTGCCAGCATTGATTCATCTGCTTCCAAGTCGGTTAATAGTTTCTGCAAATATGCCTTTTCATCACCTGTTTCCACATCATCGGCATCGATGATGATTTTAGCACTCTTGATGATAGCGCACTTTGCTCTTCTATTCAGTTCTTTCATGATATAATGGTTAAAGGATTAGTCCTGGAATTCGTTGTTAACCCACTGGCCATCCAGTTTCTCACCATTCTTGAAGGTATAAACGCCCTTACCGTTGCGCTTACCATTCTTCCACTCACCATCGTAAGATGAACCATCAGCATACTTGCTAATGCCGTGACCTTCCATGGTGTTGTTCTTCCACTGACCGGTGTAAGTGTCACCGTTAGTCCAGGTATAAGTACCTTCACCATCGCGGCTACCATCTACGAAATCACCAGTGTAGGTTTCGCCCTCTGGATAAGTAAGCTTACCCTTACCAGTACGGATATCCTCTACATACTGACCTTCGTAAACGCTACCGTCCTTGAAGTAGTAAGTACCCTTACCATCGCGCTTGTTGTTCTTGAATTCACCAACGTACTTGTTACCACGGTTGCTGATGTAAGTACCTACACCTTCAATCTGGTCGTCAACAAAGTCACCTTCGTACTTGCAGCCATCGCCCCAAACATAAGTACCCTTACCATTACGCTTACCAGCGGTAAAGTTACCTGTGAATCTATCGCCGTTGGTCCAGGTAAAGCGGCCCATACCAACCTGCTTTTCGTTTTCGTCGAATGAACCTACATATTCGCTGCCGTCTGGGTTCTTAATGGTATAAACCTTACGACCCTCGGCCTTACCCATAGCCTTGATGTCCTTGATAGAGATAGTTTTTGCAGGAGTTGCAAGAGCTTGAGACATTGGTGCGTCAGCATTAGCTTCGGTCTTCTCACCACCACGCAGGGCAGCGTTAACGTTTACTGCAGCATGCTTTGGAGGCAAAACACCAAAGTACATCAGTGAACCTACTGCAATAGCAGCTACCAGAATCACACCAAACACAATCTTAGTTTTTCCTTTCTGTGCCATAATCTTTTTTATTTTTTGAAGTTAAATGTTTTCGTTAATAGTCTCGCTTTTATCTTTAGAAAAAATATGGTTATCTATTGCCAGCAGATGTTGCATTCTGCGTGTAACAAGCATCTGCAGCCAGTACATGAATGCCAGGAACACAAACATCAGGATAATGGTCATGAGCAAACCTACGTTAAGCGACATCAACAAAGCATCGTAAATGCCATGTGCCACGATAGGTGCCACGAACAGCATTATAAGATGGTAGGTGTGGTGCTTGTCTTTCCTGAATGCTACCATTGAATAATAGTAACCCATAACCAGTGCAATCAGGAAATGACCAGGAATTGAGAACAATGCTCGTGATATTCCCACGCCAACCCAGTTGTCGATATTACCCCAAAGGTAAATTCCGTTCTCGAATGCTGCAAATCCCATACCAATACATACGGCATATACCATGCCATCCAGGTATTCATCAAAATATGGGTTCTTTACCAGCAGCAGCCAAAGCATTAGCAGTTTTGCCAGTTCCTCGGGGATGGCTGCGGTAAGGAATGCATCCAACGTTGTGCCTATTACAGGGATATCTTGTACCAAAGGAATAAGATAACTTGAGATAGGCAACGACATAAGTAGAGATATTGGCAATGATATCACGCCAAAGACAAATGCCAGCAAAAGCCATCGGGTAGGCTCAGGGCGTTCCTTGTCCTTATGAAAGATGTACAGCAGCAAAAACATCACTGGTACAACCGTTGCCAATATTGCTCCTAAAACGTTCATTCGATTTTATGTTTCAAATCAATCGCAAAGATATAGTTTTTCCTTGAAAAATAACTATGTATAATACCTTTTTATTAAAAACTAAGTATATCTACGTAGATTTTTCTAAGTACGTAGATGCTTTTTTGTGGTTAAAACACGATATTTGATACCTTTTTTATAACTTTGCGTGATATATGGAAACACTAAAACAATTATATAAGGATTGGTGTGGTGAAGAACCTACCAATATCGAAAAACTGCCGGGGTCGGGTAGTAACCGAGTTTATTACCGCCTTTATGGTAGTGCCGGAAATGTGATTGGAGTAGAGGGAACATCTGTAGATGAGAACCGTACCTTCATTTATCTTGCCCAGCATTTTGGCATGAAAAACTTGCCCGTTCCCGAGGTTTATGGTGTGAGTGATGACGAAATCCATTATATTCAGGAAGACCTAGGAAATGTTTCCTTGTTTGATGAAATCAGCCAGGGTCGTTCAAAGGGTGGGGAATACAATGCTGCCGAGGTGGCATTGCTCAGACGAACCATTGCCTGCCTTCCTTCTTTGCAGATTACTGGTGCCGAAGGCTTGGATTTTGACAGATGCTATCCACTTCCTGCCATGGGACGTGCCAGCATTCAGTTCGACCTGAACTATTTTAAATATGATTTCCTGAAGTTCACAGGTATTGATTTCCATGAGCTGAAACTTGAAATGGATATGCATGCCTTGGCAGATGACCTGATGGCAGATACCGAGGATACTTTCCTTTACCGAGATTTCCAGGCACGCAATGTGATGCTGGTAAATGGCGAGCCTCGCTTCATTGATTTCCAGGGTGGCCGTCGTGGACCATTGCAGTACGATGTGGCATCATTCCTCTGGCAGGCATCTGCCAAGTATCCACAGGCATTGCGCGAGGAGTTGATAGATGTGTATCTGCAAGCATTGCAAAAGATTCATCCAGTAGATGAGGAAAAGTTCCGTCATAAGCTGAATCTGTTTGTGTTATTCCGCCTGTTGCAAGTGTTGGGAGCATACGGTTTCCGTGGCTTGTTCGAGCGTAAGAAGCATTTCCTTGAAAGCATAGCACCAGCCTTGAGAAATGTAGAGGCATTGCTTGATGCACACCAGTTTGAATACCCTTATCTGGTAAAGGTATTAAAGAAAGTATGTGCCCTTGATGAGATAAAGCTGGCAGATGGCACACGTATCATCCTAAAGCAAGCACCAACCATGAACCATGGTGAAATGAGCGTATCAAAATACGATGGCAAAGGTCCTTTGAAGGTACGTGTATTCAGCTTCTCGTATAAGAAAGGCATTCCACAGGATGAAAGCGGAAATGGTGGAGGCTATGTGTTTGATTGCCGAAGCACGCATAATCCAGGGCGTTACGATCAGTACAAGCCTCTTACAGGATTAGACAAGCCTGTGATTGATTTCCTGGAGCAGGATGGCGAAATACTTGTTTTCCTTGAAAGTATATATAAGTTGGCCGATGCGCATGTAGAACGTTACATGAAGCGTGGCTTTACCGACTTAATGTTTAGTTTTGGTTGCACAGGTGGTCGTCATCGCAGTGTGTATAGCGCCCAGCATCTTGCCGAGCATCTGCATGCTAAATATGGCATAGAGGTTGAGCTGGAACATCGTGAACAAGGCATAAAGCAGCATTTGGTATGAAAGCAATGATTTTTGCAGCGGGCATGGGAACCCGCCTAAAACCTATTACCGATACCATGCCAAAGGCACTGGTTCCTGTAAATGGAAAGCCATTGTTGCAGATACTTATAGACAGATTGGTTGCTGCCGGATTTGATGAGGCAGTAGTAAATGTGCATCATTTCAGTGAGCAGATTGTGAAGTATCTGCAGGATAATCCACAGCAGTTAACTACCCAGATAAGCGATGAAAGCGATTTGCTGCTCGAAACGGGTGGCGGTATCTTGCATGCCATGCGTTTCTTTAACGACGGACAGCCTTTCCTGGTGCATAATGTAGATATTTTGCATAATGTAGATTTAGGTGCCTTTTATCGCGAGAATGCGCATACTGCCGATGCTGTGCTTCTGGTAAGCGAACGAGATACCCAGCGTTACCTCTTGTTCGACGATGATAATCGTTTGATGGGGTGGACAAACATAAAGACAGACGAGGTGAAGTCGCCTTATGAAAACCTGGATGTTACCCGCCTTCACAAATATGCCTTTGCTGGCATTCATATCTTTAACCCTAAGCTTTTCAGCTTAATGTACACTTGGCCACAGAAATTCTCAGTCATCGATTTCTACCTTTCTATCTGCAAACGCTGGACAGTAAAGGGTGTGGTAAAGACCGATCTTCGCATGGTAGATGTGGGGAAACTGGATACGCTTGCTAAGGCGGAAGCCTTTGCTAAAAGTTTAAACTTTTAAATATTCGCAGAATACGTCAGGTTTATCATTCATCACCAGTTCATGAGGGAAATCAGCTTCTTCAAGAAGAGGGAGGGCATATTCATAATCAGCAATAGAGTAGGAAACATGTGCATCACTACCTAATATAATAGGTGTGTCATATTTCTTGCAAAGACGAAGAATCTCCAGATTGTTAGGACTAGCAGTAACCTTGTTGCGACAAGGTTTCAGCGATGAACTGTTTATCTCAAGAAGCGTATGAGCATCGCGTGCTGCCAATACAATGGGTTCAAAGTCAAGTTCGGCAGTGCCATCACCAGGGTGAGAGATGATATGAGTCCATGGATTCTGAATGGCAGCAATCATGCCTTCGGTATTCTGTGCCTTGGTGCCGCCTTCCCAGCAAAGGCTGTGAATACCAGCAATACGAATATCCAGAATCTTATAATATTCCTCGTCAAGGTCTAGTTCTCCCTTGTAGTTCAATATGTTCAGTTCGGCACCTAACAGCAGTCGCACCCCATCTATCATGCGAGGCACCACGTGCATGTTCCTGAAGTAGATAGGACTGCAGGTACCAGGAATGCCTGGTGCATGTTCGGTAATACCAAGTATTTGCAGATGCTTGTCTTTGGCAGCTGCCACCATCTCTTGCAGGGTAGAAAAGGCATGTCCACTTGCAATGGTGTGGGTGTGAACGTCTAATAGGGGAGTTATCTCGTACATGCCTGCAAAGTTACTTTGTTTTTTTCAGTTTTTCAAGCAAGTGTGCCTAAGTTTGCATAAAATAGACTACTTTTGCATCTACAATAAACTGGAGCCGAAGGCGACCGTCTGTTGTCTGTTGTCCGTTGTCTGTAGTCTAAAAAAAACTTCGTTTTTATTTCCCTATTTCATAAGAAACCCTTATTTTTGCATCGCATTACTATGCCCTCATTGTATCCATACGTGAGTATGGAAGGGGGTAAATGAACAAAATAACCTAAAATATCAGTCAGTTAGAACTTGATGCAACACTTTTAGAATTTATAATTGAGCTCAAATAAAAATTAACATTATGGGAAAAAAACTACTCTGGAAAGTCCTTCCTGTGGCTTTCTTGGCAGGTGTAGGTAGCACTGCCTTTACCTCGTGTGCGGACGAATACGATCCCGCAAAGATTACTCGTGAAGACATCCTTAAGGAGAATTATGCAAAGAATTGGGAAGAGGTTTTTGGTACCCCCGACCCAAATCAGGATTGGTCTATGGCACAGCTGGTAATTGCCAACGTAGACTTAGGTGGCAATACCAATGGAGTTGTTAAGATATATTCTGGAGCTCCCAATGCTCTAGGAACAACTCTTTTAGCCGAGGAAATTCTATCAGAAGGTAAGGCTACCTTTACTTTTGATGCTTTGAAAGGTGCTAAATTTGTTTGTGCACGTATTGAATGTGGGAACTCTGTAGTAAAATCTGGTGTTTATGATATTGTTAATGGACAAATTTCTATAGGAAAAGCTGCAACTCGTGCAAATACAGATGATCCTTGTACTGTCACAAAGACTGCATTTGATTATAATGCTTCTCGATTGAAACCTGTAACGGTAGCTGCATTACAAAATAGTAGTTACGATAATTATCAAGATTTAGTTGATAATGATCCTAATGCAGGCGACTATTCTAAGGCTATTGATATGGCATTAATCACAGAGAATGTTCCAAATTTGTATGTACTGAATGACGTAGATTTTACAAGGCACGATGATGGTTATACATATACAGAACTCCGTCCTATTTTTGCGGATTACATTAATAAGAATGCAGAAACTGTTGGTGGTGCTTTCAAAGAAGGAGTGGATCATATTGCTCAATATGTTTCGTATGGCGAAATGGAAACAAATGTGACATTTCAGGTAAAGGAGGATGGTCCTGTTGAAATGGATTGTATTTGGCGTGGAACTCAGCTTAATGATTTCTTTGGATATTACTATTATACAGGTAATGAACCTACAGCAGAAGAACTTTGGAACATTAAAAAATATATTCTTATTGGAAATTCTGTGACAGGAAGTAGTACAAACTGGATTAAGGATACAAGTTCGTTAACTCAAAAGAAGGAATCTGGTTCTGCTGATTGGGTGGATTTAGATGGAATGGGTATTCCTCTAAGATATAATAGTCCAAATCCTGCTTCTGATGATGTTAATAAACTTCGTGGAACAATTCTGCGTTTGGTTTATTTTGGTGCAGATGGTAATGGTTCTGCATCGTATAATTTCCCTGCAGGAACCAAGATTGGATTCTTTATGGTAGATACCAATAATACAGCAAAGTTCTTTTATTCTCAGAGTCGTGAAAACTACCAGTTAGAAAGGCGTTTGTATACTCCTGCTGGAACACCAAATTCTTCATGGTTGGCTCAACAAACAGCGAATAAAAACCAACATGGTGCAGTAGAAGGTCCAAATGCTCGTCCATTTGCAGCATCATTTAGTTATGATGGACGTGTTTATCTTGGATTTGGTGATGAATCTGGTGACTGTGATATGAATGACCTTGTATTTATCACTAGTAACGTAGTTCCTCCATCAAATGATATTACCCCAGGTGACCTTTCAAAGGCAGAATCTGTATCTTGGTTGGTAGCATGTGAGGACTTAGGTGGCACATACGATTATGACTTTAATGACTTGGTATTTGAAATCAACAGAGAAAAGGCAAAATCAACAGATGAAACATATTCTTTGTATCTAACTCCTATGGCTGCAGGTGGTACTTTGCCAGCTATGGTTTATTATAATAATGAGTTGGTAGGTGAAATTCATTCTTTGCTTGGTGGAACAAATACAAGTTCAATTATCAATGCTACTTACGGTCAAACTCCAAGAATTGGTTCTAAGATATTGCTTTCTTCTTCACTTGCAGAAGCAGATAAAGATATTGCAACAATTTTAGGCAAGATAAAAGTGGTTGTGTCACAAAGTGCTGGTGATACGAATTCTCAAGTTGTTATAGAGGCATATAGAAAGGATGAAACAGCAACTAACTCTGCTCCACAATTGATTTTGTTGCCTGGTGGTTGGGATTGGCCAAGTGAAAATACTCCAATTACTTCTGTATATCCAAACTTTGTTCAATGGACAAGTGATGTAACCTATACCACTTAGGATAATGAGAAGTCAG